>JALZOC010000517.1 GCA_030857365.1 Acidobacteriota bacterium | reverse complement strand
GCAACTCGCGGCGCTCGCGCACCTTGCGGCCGGTGATCACCAGGACTGCGCGCTCACATTCCGGTTGTTCGAAGATCCCATCACGCTCGAGGAGGCTGGACGACGCTACGGCGGCGCCTTCGAGGCACTGCAGTCGGTCGAACCCGCGACTACGCCGCTGCGCGCCGGCCCTCTGCGGATTCTCGAACGACACGCGTGCGTGTTCAAAGGCCGTCGGTTCGCGCACATCGTTCTCGAGTACAGGGAAGCGGCCGTGTCCGTCCTCGTCGCCGACGACGACGGGGTGGGACCTGACTGGTGGCGCGGCGCCGCCGCGCGCCAGTTGCCCCCAGCGGGTGGCTTCCAGGTTTCTTCCTTCCGCAGTCGGCAGCACGTGGTCTTCGTCGTGTCGTCGCTGCCAGAGGCCGACGTCCAGGACGTCGCGCGCGCGATCGCAGGCCCCGTCTCGCGGGCGCTCGCCGGCGTTTGAGGCACCAGCCTGCCGGGTGGCTTCATCCCGGTCGAAAAGGAACGGGCCGTCGTCCCCTCCATTTTTTTCGGACGCCCGCTGAGGAATCGAGTACGTTGTCGGCCTGACTGGAGAAAGCCGCCAAGCACGGTGGAGCTGCGCACGGCGTCCCCGCGAACGCGCGCGGTCATTGTCATGAAGAGATCATTCACCGCGGCATGGATCGGCTTCGTCTTCGTGGCGGTCGGCGTTCGCGCCGGCGCCGAGGAGCTGCGGACGTTCAAGCGCATCCAGCTGAGCGATCAGTTCTGGAGCGAGGGAGCCACCGCCGGTGACCTGAACAACGACGGCGTCGAGGACATCATCTCCGGGCCCTGGTGGTGGGAAGGCCCGGGCTTCGAGAAACGGCACGAAATTTATCCCGCCACGAAGACGTTTCCGTTGAAGCTCGGACCGATGACGACCGTCGAGGTGCCGGGATTCGAGGGAACGCTCGGACGCGAGAACAAGTATTCCGACAATTTCTTCACGTGGACCTACGACTTCAACGAGGACGGCTGGCGCGACATCCTTGTCATCGGGTTTCCGGGCACGGACACCTCATGGTACGAGAACCCGAAAGGGGCGGACCGCCACTGGGTGCGCCACGAGGTGTTCGCGCAGACGGACAACGAGTCGCCAGCGTTCGTCGACATGACGGGGGACGGCAGACCCGAGCTGGTCTGCATCACACGGGGCCGATATGGATACGCGGCGCCGGACTGGCGCGAGCCGGGACGGCCGTGGACGTTCCATCCCCTTTCGCCGGACAACAAATACGGCAACTTCACGCACGGCCTCGGCGTGGGCGACATGAACGGCGACGGGCGGCTCGACCTTCTGGAGAAGAATGGCTGGTGGGAGCAGCCGCCGTCGCTCGCGGGCGACCCGGTCTGGACGTTCCATCCGCAACCCATGGGCCGTGGAGGGGCGCAGATGCACGCCTACGACGTGAACGGCGACGGCCTGAACGACATCATCACGGCGCTCGACGCGCATGCGTTCGGGCTCGCGTGGTACGAGCAATATCGCGAAGGCTCCACGATTCGGTTTCGCGAGCACGTGATCATGAACAAGGCGCCCGAGGACAACCCCTACGGCGTGAAGTTCTCCGAAGTCCACGCGATCGAACTGACCGACGTGGACGGCGACGGCCTGAAGGACATCGTGACGGGAAAACGCTTCTGGTCGCACGGGCGCACGGGGGATCCCGATCGCAACGACGCCGCGGTGCTCTACTGGTTCAAGCTCGCGCGGAGCAGGGACGGGGCGGTCGATTTCATTCCGTATCTCATCGACGATCAGTCAGGGGTCGGGACACAGGTCGTGACGACCGACGTCAACCGGGACGGGCTGCCCGATATCGTCGTGGGCAACAAGCGAGGGACGTTCGTGCATCTGCAGAACAAGAAGACCGTGACCCGGGAGGAATGGGAGCGGGCGCAGCCGGCCCGCGTGTCTCCCGCAAACCCGTTGCCCCGCACCGGAGCCAGATGAGCATGATGCGGAACGTTCTGGGTGTGGCCGCCGCCGTGCTGCTCTCGATGCCGGGCGCCGTTTTGGCGCAGAGCAGTGGCGTAACGCGCGCGGGAGACCCACCGGACAGGGAATACGTTCTCGAATCCTCCATGCTCGGGTACCGGGGACGTGGAGGAGAGATCGACGGGATCCGCAATCCCACACTCTGGGCCCGCACCGGCGAGACGGTGCGGCTGACCATCATCAACAGTGAGCTGATGGTGCACGACATCGCCCTCGAGAAGCTCAAGCTCAAGAGTCCCGAGATTCTGGACAAGGGAGCGACGACGAGCGTCACGTTCAGGGCGAGCGTCAGCGACACCTACTTCTGCTCACTGCCCGGCCACAGGGCCGCCGGCATGGAAGGGCGCTTCGAGGTGTCCGACGGACCGCTGACCGCATCAGAAGGGGTGGCGCCCGCCGCCGGAGGGCGCGCGCTCAATCTCGACTTCGAGGCAGGCACGCTCGAGAACTGGACCGCGGCGGGGGACGCCTTCGACGTCGTCCTCGGAGACGGGCTGCCGGTCGCCGGCGCCGAAAAGGCGAGCGTCGTCCGGGGCCACTCCGGATCCTACTGGGTGAGCAGCGGCGCGCGCGGCGGGGCGCGCCGGGGGACGCTCACCTCGGCGCCTTTCCGCGTGACGCACCCGTATGCCAGCTTCCTCGTCTCCGGGGGCGGCTTCGCAAGCACGCGCGTGGAGCTCGCGCTCGCTGAGGACCAGAAGGTCATCTACACGATCTCGGGCGCCGATTCGGGACGGTTGCGCCCCGCGGTCGCGGACCTGCGACCTTACGCAGCCAAAGACATCGTCGTCCGCGTGATCGACGAGGAGACGGGTGCGCCGACGGCGGCGTACCTGAAAGAGCATCCCTGGGCGCACATCAACTTCGATCATTTCCGGTTTCACGAGGCGAAGCCGTTCTTTCCCAACGAGGTCACGCCGGCGGACATAACGCTGATGCCCCCGATGGACAAGGTGCCCCACGCAGGCCTCTCCGGCGTCGAGGCGGCGCGCGCAATGACCGTGCCGAAGGGATTTACCGTCAAGCTGGCGGCGGCCGAGCCTGACGTCGTGCGGCCGGTGGCGTTCGCGCTGGATCACCGCGGCCGGTTATGGGTGGCGGAAGCTCACACGTACCCCGTCCGGGCAGAAGGGGAAGGCGGCGACCGGATCCTCATCTTCGAAGATACCAACGGCGACGGGAGTCTCGACAGCCGCAAGATCTTCATGGAGAACCTCAACCTGGTGAGCGGCATCGAAATCGGCTTT
>JALZOC010000516.1 GCA_030857365.1 Acidobacteriota bacterium | reverse complement strand
GAACACGATCGGTCCTGTCGTGGGACTGGTTGGCGAGTCGCTGCCGCAGGCGGCGACCGCGGTCAGGAGGGCAAGCAGGGCAATTTTCTTCATGTGTCTCTCACCTCAAAGCCACCGGGAACCGCCGCAATCGGGCGGGCCGGAGACGTCAGAACTTCCGTGTGATGTTGAATCCCAGGTACACGTCGTGCGCGCTCCCGCCGCGCGCGAGCTGCCCCAGGGTGGTGCCGAACGAGTTCGTGATATTCAGCTGCAGTGTATGCCCGCCGGTCCTTTTCTCGACCGCGAATCCCCAGACGCCTTGATTCGGATCGTAGCCGGCCAGCCGCGGGGTGAACTCCGCGACGAGATACCCGGTGCGCGAGAACCGGAGGCGCGTGCCGAGCCCGGCGAGCCAGGTGCTGTCGTGGTGCGCGTGCTCGTCGATCTCAACACCGGTGCCGTGATCGCGATCCGGGTGCCCGGAGATTGTATCCACGGTCCGGGTGTTCTGCACGAACGCCGGCGTAGCATACACCGCGATCCGGTCACCCATCGTCCGCGAGACGGTCAGCGCCACGCCAGGCTGGTGATTGTCCCGTAGGTTGTTCAGCCCCTCGTACGAGGCCATCGCTGATACCGATACCGGCCGCGTCTCTGACTGGCGCAGGGCGTCCCAGCGGACGAACGTCTGAATCGTCTTGCTCAGCATCGACCGCGTCACGCCTGCGTGGACGGCTCCCGTGATCGCGAATCGATACTCCAGGCCGATCACCGCACCGTCATCCAGGCTGAACAGCGACGAGGCGAGATCACTGAACGTGCCCCGCCGGAGATCGCGGGCAAACCGGTGTGTGAGACGGAAATAGCCACGATGCCGCTGCAGCGACAGGGTGGTCGGCAGGTTGATGAGATTCAGGTCCACTTCAGCGGGCAGGGGAGGCGCGGGCACGAGCGGGTCCGGTCCCGCTGTCTGCGCGTCCGCCCCCGGGGTTTGCGCGAACACGAGAGAGGCGGACAGCAGGAACGCCGCCGCCAGGAGGGACACCGCTGCTGGAGCTCGCAACCGGCTTGAACGGAACATAGACTGCCGCGGCCGTCGCAATCCGCATGCCCGGTCGCGCGAGGCGGGAAAGGCGTGAAAGGCGTGATGAACGGCGCACGAGGAGTTTCTCCGACGGTCCGAGCTTTCCCGTTTCAGTAAAGGGTTTCGGGTCCTGTAACGTAATGAGCGGCATGTCCAACCGCGAGCCAGCCGACCGAGCCGGGGCCCGCGCACCCGGGGCCGACGGCTGGCGCCGCGCCTCGGGCACGGTAAGTCTCCCCGAAGTTCACGGCTCGGTCCCGGTTCCGCTCACCGGCGGCTTCTGGCGCAAGATGCTGGCGTTCGCCGGCCCTGGCTACCTGGTCGCGGTCGGATACATGGACCCGGGGAACTGGGCGACGGATCTCGCCGGCGGCTCGAAGTACGGCTACACGCTCCTGAGCGTGATCATGCTGTCGAACCTGATGGCCATTCTGCTGCAGGCGCTGGCGCTGCGGCTCGGAATTGCCAGCGGCCGTGATCTGGCGCAGGCGTGCCGGGATCATTACTCCCGTCCGACGACGCTGGTGCTGTGGGTGCTTTGCGAGGTGGCGATCGCGGCGTGCGATCTGGCCGAGGTCATCGGCTCTGCCATCGCGCTCAACCTCCTGTTCGGGCTGCCGCTGTTCTGGGGTGTGTGCCTGACGTCGCTCGACGTGCTGCTGATTCTGTACATGCAGCAGTTCCGGTTCCGGTACGTCGAAGTGCTGGTGGTGTTCCTGATCCTCGGCATCGCCGGCTGCTTCTCGGTCCAGCTGTGGCTCGCGAAACCGGATCTGCTGGGGGTGCTGGGCGGGTTCGTGCCGCAGGTCGAGATCGTGCGCGATCCCGACATGCTGTACATCGCGATCGGCATCCTCGGGGCCACGGTGATGCCCCACAACCTGTATCTGCACTCGTCGATCATCCAGACGCGCCGCTACCAGGACACGACCGAGAGCCGGCGGCAGGCGGTCCGGTATGCCACGATTGATTCGACCGTGGCGCTGATGTTCGCGCTCTTTCTGAACGGGGCAATCCTGGTGATGGCCGCCGCCACGTTCCACGTCAGCGGCAATCAGGAGGTGGCCGAGATTGGCGATGCGTACCATCTGCTCGCGCCGCTGCTCGGCACGCAGCTGGCCAGTACGCTATTCGCGATCGCGCTGCTGTTCTCGGGGCAGAACGCCACGCTCACCGGAACCCTCGCGGGGCAGATCGTGATGGAGGGATTTCTGAACATCCGCCTTCGGCCGTGGCTCCGGCGCCTGGTGACGCGGCTCATCGCCATCGTGCCGGCGCTCGTCACCGTCTACCTGTACGGAGAGCACGGGATAGGATCCCTGCTGATATTCAGCCAGGTGGTGCTCAGCCTGCAGCTGCCGTTCGCGGTGTTCCCGCTCGTGCTGTTCACCGGCGATCGGCGCAAAATGGGGGCGCTCGTGGCGCCGCGCTGGATGCTCGCGCTCGCATGGCCCGTCGCGGTGCTCATCGCAGGCCTGAACGCCTGGCTGCTGTGGCAGACACTTGCGGCGTAGCAGGGCGGCGCCGCGCGCACGATCGCTTGAGCCATGTACCACAACATTCTCGTCGCGATAGAGCATTCGGACGCCGATGGGGCCGTCCTCTCGCACGTGGAGCATCTGGCGCGTCTCACCGGCGCGCGGTTGCTGCTGGTGCACGTGGCGGACGGCTGGGCGGCCCGCCACTTCGACGAGCTGAAGCTGCGCGAGTCGGACGAAATCCGCGAGGACCGCGAGTATCTCGCGCAGCTCTGCGAGAACATGGCGCAGCGCGGCTTCGACACGCGCGCGCGGCTCGCGATGGGCGATCCGGCGACGCAGCTGGTCAAGGTGGCGGCAGAGGAAGCGGTCGACCTGATTGCGATGTCCACGCACGGGCACCGGTTCCTCAACGATCTGCTGCGCGGGAGCACCGCGGACCGCGTCCGCCACAACGTGCGGATTCCCGTGCTGATGGTCCGCGCCTGACATGCGCCAGGGGTCCCGCCGCTGGCTCGCGCGCGTCACGCCTCGAGACCGCGGCGAGCTGATGGTCCTGCTTGGCGGCGTCCTCTTTCTCCTGCTGCTGCTCGCGGTGATGAACCTGACCGACGAAGTGGTGGACGGCGACACCCTGTCGTTCGACAGACACATCCTGCTGGCGCTGCGCGACCCGGGCGATCCCTCGCGGCCTCTCGGGCCTCGCTGGCTGTCGAGCGCGGCGCTCGACATCAC
>JALZOC010000515.1 GCA_030857365.1 Acidobacteriota bacterium | reverse complement strand
CGTCGGGTCATTGCGAGACGTACCAGATGCTCGGCATCAGCACCGCCGGCACGGGGAGCGACACGCGGCAGGCGCTTTCGGGCGCGGCGGGCGTGCACGTCGAGGAGAGTGTCACGATCAACCGACCGGTCGATGAGCTCTACCGCTTCTGGCGCCACCTGGAGAACCTGCCCCGCTTCATGCGCCACCTCGAATCGGTCGAGCGCGTGACCGACACGCTGTCGCGCTGGCGCGCGAAAGGATTGGCGGGCGTGGACCTGGAATGGAACGCCGAAATCATCAACGAGGTGCCGAACAAGGTCATCGGCTGGCGTTCGCTCGAGGGATCCGACGTCGTCAGCGCGGGCTCGGTGAACTTCGAGACGATCGGCGAGGGCGGAACCCGCGTGCGCGTGCGCCTGCAATACAGCCCGCCGGGTGGGAAGGTGGGCGCCGCAGTCGCGCGATGGATGGGGCGTGACGCGGCCTCGGAAATTCGTGAAGACCTCCAGCAGCTCAAGCATCTGATCGAGAGCGGACAGCTGTCGACGAGCTGAACCCGGGGGGGCGCCGGCCCCTGCCGCCGAGCGTGGGGGGCTCGCGGCCGCCGGCTGTTTCAGATTTCGTTGTTCGCTGCCGCGGCACGATCCGTGAGCACGGTGACGGCCGACGGCGCCCACCGCGAGGTGGAGTCCCGGCCGCGTTTCCGCCGATCCCCCCGGTCGCCGGCCGGCCCGGGCAACAGGCGGTTCACGAGCACCATGGCGCGCGCCACGACGCCCGGCGCGAAGTTGTTCGCCATCATCGCGACCCGGGCCGGGAGCGTGATCGTCAATTCCGGATCGCCGTAGCGGCACGCCTCGACAATCTGTCGGGCGGCGTTTTCGGCGGATGTCGAGAACCCCGGCAGCGAGTCGGAGATCACGAACCAGGCATACTCCGCCTCGTGCTGCCCTTTCACGTCCACGTTCAGCGGTGATCCGGTCCGCATCAGCCCTGGCGTGACGGTCGTGACGCGGATGCCGTACGGCGCGAGCTCGGTCCGGACGCCGTCGGACAGGCCGACCAGGGCGAACTTGCTGGCGCAGTAGGGCGCAAGATGCGGAACGGCCACGCGGCCGCCGATCGACGTGATATTCACGATCCGCCCGAAGCCCCGGCGGCGCATCGAGGGCACCGACTCGAACATCAGGTGGAGCGGACCCCAGAAATGGGTCGCCATCGCATTCTCGAAATCCTCCGTCGTCATGTGCTCGAGCGGGCCGACCTGGATGACCCCTGCGTTATTGATGAGAACGTCGATGGCGGACCAGCGCTCGAGGACCGTGTCCACGGCGGCCCGTACGTCGGCGCGCCGGCGTACGTCGCAGCTCACGGTCATGATCTCTCCGGGTGAGCCCGCGAGATCCTCCCGCGCGCGGGCGAGCTCCCTCTCGTTGCGCGCGAGCAGGCACAGGTGCGCTCCCTCGGCCGCGAGCCGCCGCGCCAGGACGAGCCCCAGCCCTCGTGACCCGCCGGTGATGACCACCACCCTGCCGGCGAAGTCGATTGCGCGCCGCGAGCGAACCGCGGCCGCCGCCGTAAGAACGGCGGCGGCGCCGGTCATCATACCCAGCAGGAATTTTCCCTCCCTGTTCATCGCTGCTCTCCCATCATCGCCCGCAGGGTCACGGCGTCACGCGGCGCATGGCTTCCCACATCATTGTTGAAATACGCATAAACGTCGGCTCCCGTCGCACGCTGGGCCTGCGTCAGGAACCGGTCGTCAGGTCTCTTTGTCCGGCTCGGGCTCATCCGTGCCGGCGGCCTCGGGGCTCTGCGGTGCCTGCTCTTTCTGCCCCTGACGAGCGCGCTCGTCCGGCGCCTGCGGCGTTGCCTGCTGGTCGGGAGCCTGGGGTGACCACTGATCGTTTGTGCGTTTCGATTTAGCCATGATTCGGAACCTCCGCAACCGGGGTGTCAGAAATCCGCAGAGACGCTGGCCCGGGGCGCGGCATCAAGTCGCCGGCCGCAGGCGCCAGTGCAGTTCGAGACCATCCGGCAGCGCGTGCGACACCACGCGCGCATCGACATTCAAGGGCGCCCGCTCGCGCGGCCGGATAGCGAGGGTCCACCGGGCGCTCTCGCCTGCGATCGCGAGCTGCGCGGCGTCGGCGATGAAGCGGCCGCGATCCCTGGCGATGTACACGCTGAGCGCCTTGCCCGCCAGGAACCGCTGGCTGATGTTGAACAGCTCCGCCCCGGCGCGATTGGCCTCGAGAATGGTCAGCCGCGCATCGGTTACCAGATAGGCATGCGGCGCGGCATCGAACAGGTGCTGGTATTTTTCCCGCTCGCCGCGCAGCTCCGCGACGGTGGCTTCGATCTGTTCCTGCTGCACGAGCAGCTGCCCCTGCGCTCCACGCAGCTCCTCGAGGGCGCGCAGGGTTTCCTCCACCCCCTGATGCACGAGGTGGCCGGGCTGGGACTCGACACGCCGCTGCAGCGTGGCAAGCCGCCGGAACGCGGCTGTGAGCTGGACTGGTGTGATGTGCGTCATCTCACAGACTGTACCAGTGAACGCGCTGGGCGCGCCCCTCAAGTCACGGCGTCATGACGACCTTCATGCATTCGTCCTGCTTGTCGTTGAAGATGCTGAACCCCTCGGCGGCGTCCTGCAGCCGCATCCGGTGCGTGATGACGAAGCTGGGGTCGATCTCTCCCTTCTCGATCCGTTCCAGCAGCGGCCGCATGTAGCGGTGGACGTGTGTCTGGCCGGACTTGATCGTCAACGAGCGATTGACAATCGTGCCGATCGGGAACTTGTCGATCAGCCCGCCGTATACCCCGGCGACCGATACGGTGCCGCCGCTGCGGCAGGCGAAGATCGCCTCGCGGAGCGCAATCGGCCGGTCCGTTTCCATCATCATGGCCTGCTTCACTCGATCGTATGCGTAGGCCAGCCCCGGCCCGTGCCCTTCCATCCCGACGGCATCGATGCAGGAGTCCGGGCCCCGGCCCCCTGTCATTTCCTTCAGCGCCTCGAGCACGTTGACCTCTTCGTAGTTGAGCGTCTCGGCACCCGCCCGCTCACGCGCCATCCGCAGGCGGTACTCGAAGCGGTCGATGGCAATCACCCGCTCGGCCCCGAGCAGGTAGGCGCTCTTGATCGCGAACTGCCCCACCGGTCCGCAGCCCCAGACGGCAATCACGTCGCCGGGCTGGATATTGCAGACCTCGGCCGCCATGTACCCCGTAGGAAAGATGTCGGAGAGGAACAGCACCTGCTCGTCGGTCAGCCCGTCCGGCACCTTCAGCGGTCC
>JALZOC010000514.1 GCA_030857365.1 Acidobacteriota bacterium | reverse complement strand
TTGACGTTTGTTGCAGGGGCCGTGTTGTCGTGGGGTGTGTACGGCGCCATGCTGCATCAGGGACAGACGAAGCTCGGCAGCCCGTTGCGCGCGCTGTTGTGCGTGGGCGTCGCGTACTTCCTGATCGCCGTGATCGTGCCGGTCCTCGTGATGGCCTCGCAGGGGCAGCTCGACTCACGCGGGTGGAACACATCCGGGGCGACGTTTGCCACCGTGGCCGGTGCGCTCGGTGCGCTCGGCGCCGTGTGCATCATCTACTCGTTCCGTATGGGCGGCGTGCCGACGTATGTCATGCCGCTGGTGTTCGGCGGCGCGCCGCTCGTCAACGTGCTGTACACGATGGCCATACATCCGCCGAAGACCACACCGAGCCCGTTGCTGTACGTCGGCTTTCTCATGACGGCCGTCGGCGCCGGGATGGTGCTCTACTTCCGGCCCCTCCGCTGAGCGGCAGCCGCCGGGGAGTCACTGCGCCGGGGCCGACCCCTTCCGCGTGCCAATGGCGAAGAGATGCTCCGCCGTGCGGATGAAAATCTGCCCTTCGGAAATGGCCGGTGAGCTGAGGGTGTAGTCGGACAGCGGATTCTCGGCCAGGAGCTCGAACTTCGGCCCCGCGGCGAAGACGGACGTCAATCCTTCCTCATTGGTGACGTAGACCCGTCCGTCGGCGACGACGGGGGATGCGCTGTAGGTTCCGGACTTGAGGCGCTCCGGTCCCCAGACGACCGCCCCGGTCTTCAGGTCAAGGGTGTACACCACGCCGTTGTCCGTCACCAGAAAGAGGCGCGTGCCGTCGCTGGCGGGACTCGGCACGTCCGGTCCGCGCTCGAACTGCCACGCCACGTGCGTCCCGGTGATGTCCCCACGTCCGCCCGCTTTGATCCCGACGACAGGGTTCTGTCGGGACGGCGCCACGACCAGATCGCCGACGACGACCGGCGATGCAACGATCCTGAAGTACGGATCGTTCTTGGGGTTCAGCCCTTTGAATCGCCACAGTTCCTTGCCGGACGCCGGATCGTGACCTGTTACGACGTCGCCTCCGCTCACGACGATTTCCGTCGTCGTGCCGTACTTCAGGAGCGCCGGAGTGGTGTAGGCGTCGGGCGATTCGCTGATGGCGTCGGTCGGGCGCTCGACCTTCCAGACGGTCTTGCCGCTCTTCTTGTCGATTCGGAGCAGGTACGAGGGATCGTCCGTCTTCATCCCGTGCAGGACCTGGACGTACAGCGCATCGCCGTGCAGCAGCGGAGAGGACGCGTACCCCCAGTTGAGGCCGAAGCGGCCGTACGCCTTCTGGAGGTCCCTCGTCCACAGCGCCGTTCCCTTGAAGTCGAACGCCTTCAGCATGCCTGTGCCGGTCAGCGCATACACGGCAGTGCCGTCCGTCACCGGTGAGGGGGACGACATGTTCTGCTTGCGCTCCTTGTGATTGCCCCCGCCGATCGGCCCCTTCCACAAGACCGTCGGGCCCTTGCGATCGACCGCCCACAGCGAGAGCGCGTCTCCCTGGGCAACGTTCAGGAAGATCAGGTCACCCCATATCGCCGGAGTGGAGCCGCTCCATTCGGGCATGGGCAGCTTCCACGCAATGTTCTCCTCGGCCGTCCACTTGACGGGCAGGCCCGTCTCCCGGCTGGTGCCGTTCCCCAGCGGGCCGCGCCACTGCGGCCAGTTTTCGCCAGAGACCGCCGACACGGCCAGCAACCCGAACACAAGAGTCCACACCGCGCGCCTCATCGCACACTCCTTGGTCAGACCATCGTCGACGCAATCACCAGTGACACACGCGCTCTGCTGTCCGGAAATCATTCGGCGCGAAGTGCCTCGAGCATGTTGCCCCTGAGCGCCGCTCGCGTCGCGATGAAAGACGACAGCAGGCCCGCCGCCGCTACAGCCAGCAGCAGGGCTCCAAGTCCCGCTCCCGGACGTACGCCACTCCGGCTCAACCACGCCGGTGCAACCGCCAGCACGGCGGAGCCGGCGCCGGCGGCGAGGCCAACGCCAATGAGCAGGGTGGCTTCCGCCATCATCATGGCCGCGATCCGGCGCGCATCATAGCCGACGGCCCGGAGCAGCGCGAGCTCGCGCCTGCGCTCGAGCACGTTGCGGAACATGATCGCGGCCAGTCCAAGTGTGCCCAGCACCAGACCGAGGCCCCCCAGCGCCTGGAAGGTGGACAGGTACGTATTCTCGACCCGGTGAAACGCCTCGAGACGCTCACTGGCCGTCACCGCATCGAATCCGTACGGCGCCAGCTCGCGCTCGAGAACCCCGGCGAGGGCGGCGAGGTCGGACGCGGACCCTGCTCCCGGCGAGTCGATCAAGAACGACCGGTACCCCTGCTGTGCCGGGAACAGCCGGACGAAGTTCTCCTCCGACATCACGAGCTCTCCCTGCAGCACGCTGTCGGCCAGGGCGCCAACGAACTGCAGAACAATCGGGCCATCCTCGGCCGACTCGAGGGCGAACGTATCCCCCACTCCGGCATGGAGGACGTACTGCAGGGACGTTGCATCGGCGATCACAGGGACGACGCCGGACGAGGGACGTCGCAGCAGGAGCCAGGGATTGGCGCGTTCTTCGTCGGTCTGCGCCATCGAGGCCGAAAACGAGAATCGGCCGCTCTCGATGAAGCCGGGTTCCGGCGCGACTATCGTCGGGTTCGTCGGCCGATAGAGGTTCAGACAGCTTGTGTCCTCTCCCGGGCGCAGCCGGAACCGCGTGAACCGTGCCTGCGCGACGAGCGGTGAGTCGTCGCGCAGTCCCAGCGCTTCGCGCCCAGCCGCGTCGTTCGGACTGCGCAGCAGCGGCAGCTCCGACCGTCCGATCAGGGCGAATCCCCCCGTGCCCGAGTGAATGTCCGTGCCGTCGGCCGCCCCCTTTCTGAAGGCCTCCACCGATACGATGATGAACGCGGCCGACGCGATGAGCGCCGCCGACAGGACACTTCGTGACGGGCGGAACGCGGCGCCGCGGAACCCGAGCCGCCAGATGGACCATGCGCCTCGTCCACCGAGCGGCCGTCGGTCGCGGTGCCGCAGCCACGACGACCAGAAGCACAGGCAGGCGACGAGCAGCGAGGCGCCCGCGCCGAAGAACATCCCGCTCTGCGCCCGCGGATAGGCGGATCCGGCCGCGAGCATCAGGACGCCGGCCAGGGCCACCGCGGCTCCAATCGTCCGCGCGCGGCGCTCCCGTCGCGCGTCGGGAGCTGACGCGTCGAGGGCCTGCGCGGTGAGCAGCGCCCGCGGGGAGAGCCGCGCCACCGCACGCAGCGAC
>JALZOC010000513.1 GCA_030857365.1 Acidobacteriota bacterium | reverse complement strand
GTCGTAATGCCCGTTGAGAAAAATGATGCGCCTGAAGCCGGACGCCGCGAACGATGCGCACAGGTCCTCGATGAGCGCCATGAACGTCGGAATCCGGATGTGCACGAGCCCCGTGAATCCCACGTGAGGATACGACAGGGTGTAGGCGAGAGGCGGCGCGACGACCGCGCCCGTGGCCGGCGCCACCCGGCGCGCGATTTCGTTCGGGATCAGCACGTCCGTCGCGAGAGGTCCGTGCGGCCCGTGCTGCTCGGTCGCCCCCGTCGGGATGATGACGGTGTGGTCCGTTTTCAGAAAGGCTTCGACTTCCGGGTTCGTCATCTCCCCCAGGAAGACGGTGTGTGGCTTCATCGCTCCCCCAAACGGGGACACTCACCTTTACGCTAAGTTGTTGATTCAGAAGCCCTGCCCGGGGTGGCTGGCTGCCCGTTCAACAAGGCGCGGTCAGGACGAGCGTTTCCCCCGATCCATTGGTTTCAACAACTTACGCTAAAGGTGAGTGTCCCCGTTCGGAGGAGGTTTTCGGGACGATGTCGATCTGGAGCGCGGGATCCGCCGCGGGCACGTACGTCTGCTCCAAACCGAGCTCTCCCCGGACGATGTTGCAGCCCTGTGCGATGGCGCTGGCCTTGTAGAACGCGATCTCCCGGTTGCAGCCCTGCCGGCCAAATCCGCAGTCGCTCGAGACGATGAGCTGCTCCGGCGCGATGTGCTCGAGGGCGGTCCGGATGGCGCCGGCGACCTCTTCGGGCCGATCGGCCTGCAGCGTTCGATGGCTCACCGCGCCGATGCAGATCTTCTTGGGCAGCCTGCCCTTGTGACGCCCGAACAGCTCGATGTTCCTGAAGTCCCGGTCCTTCGTCTCGATCGTCCACACATCGCCCCGCATCTCGTTGAGGTACAGATCGAACGACGCCTCGTAGCTCGTATCGTCCATCACGCGCTGCATGTTCGGATTGCCCCAGCACGTATGGATCCAGATCTCCACATCGTCGAGTCCGCGCACCTCGCGGTTGTAGCATTCGACCATGAACTGCACCTTTTCGTGCTTTGCGCCGAAGGTGTTGGCCATGAAGTGCAGCGTCGGCTCCTCGATCTGGATGCACCGGCATCCGGCGTCGCGCAGCGCGAGGAGCTCCGTATTCATCGCGACCGCCATGTCCCACAGCACTTCACGGTTGTCCTTGTACTTGGGAGTGTGGATGTCGAGGAAGAGCCCCATGACCTGCGAGCAGCACGTGCCGAAGCGCACGGGCTTGCGGGTCTTGGCCTGGGCGATTCGCCAGATCTTGGGGTAGTCGAGTGACCGGTGTTCGATCGTGCCGGTCACGTGGGGCCAGCGCCAGCCGGTATAGATCTCGTTGAGGAGCGTTCCGGGGGGATATCTCAGCCATTCACTGCGCGTCTCTTCCGACTGGAGCCGGTCTCCCTCGAAGCCGCTCCACCGCTGCAGCGGGTAGTGGTGCCAGCTTCGGCCGCCGAAGTCTTCGTCGCAATGAAAGTCTCCATGCGTCAGAATGTCGAGCCCCGCGCGCTCCTGGTCGCTCGTGACCACCGCCAGGGCGTCCTGAAATTTTTCGCGGAACCTGATGTCCTGCATGGCCGTGTCGAGCGGCCGGGCCCACATGCTCATGTCGAACCACCGCGGCCGCGGCCAGGAGCCGGTGACCGTGCTGGGCAGAACCAGATCCTTCGTGACAGTCAGCGCCATGCACACCTCTCAAAAAGACTCTCGACAGTGAAAGATATAACAGGTAATTGCTCTTTGACGCTGGCGGCGTAAACGGGGGCAGAATTCGCCAACACACGGCTCGCCCGCGGTTGCGCCGGCAGAGAAGGACGACCGCCCTCGGGCCGAGCCTCAGGCCGGAGGCGGCGATCGATCCGAAGACGGGTTATCCGAAAAACGACGCCATCGTGCCCTACCTGGAAAGAGCGATCGAGTACAAGGAGGTGCTCGCCGCACTGACGGCCCCGACGCCTGTGATCTGATCACCAGCTCAGCGCCGTGCGGTGCTCGCGCGGATCACGAGCCGGTGCGGCAGGGTGACCGACACGGGCGCGACGGTCCGGCCGTTCAGGATATCGAGCAGCAGGCGCACGGTCCCCTCGCCGATCTGCTGCATCGGCTGGGCGATGGTCGTGAGCGGCGGATTCATATGCGCGGCATACCGCACATCGTCGAAGCCGACGAGCGAGAGATCCTCCGGCACGTTCAGGCCGCGCCGGCGCGCCGCGCCGAGCACCCCGATCGCCATCTCGTCGTTGAAGCAGAAAATGGCGGTCGGAGGCTCTCCCGCGGCGAGCAGCTGGTCCCCGGCCGCGGAGCCGGATTCGATGGTGAAGTCGCCGTGCAGTACGACGAGGCGGCCCTCGGCCCGGTTGGCCATGGCCCGTTCAGTCGCTCCCCGCAGGCGATCGCGACTGAGTGGACTGACGAGGGGACCCGTGACGATGCCGATCCGCCGGTGCCCAAGGTCGTACAGGTGATCCATCGCCTCGCCGCCGGCCGCCGCATTGTCGATGCGGACGCTCGGAATACCGAGCTTGGGACTGAACTCGCAGCCGTTCACGATGGGCGCGCCTCCCGCGGGAGACAAGCGGAGCAGCTCGGCGGCCGCCTTGGGCAGCCGGTGCCCGAGGATGATCAGGCCGTCGGCTTCCTTGCGCTTGAGCATCAGCGCGTACCGCTCCTCCCGCTCCTCGTCGTCCTGCGTATCGCCGAGCAGCACCGCGTATCCGTCGGCGCGCGCCGCCTCCTGGATGCCGCGGAGGATGAGCGAGAAGAACGGGTTCGAGATGTCCGGGACCATCACGAGCAGCTGGCCGGACCGAAGCGTGCGCAGATGCTTCGCCGCCGAGTTCGGGGCGTACCCGAGAAGAGCGACGGCTTCCATGACCCTGCGGCGGGTATCTGGCGAGACGACGTCCGGCCGGCTCAAAACGCGGGAGACGGTGGCGGTTGACACTGCGGCGTGCTTTGCAACCTGGTAGATGTTCGACAGGGGCCCTCCCGAGGCGTCGACATCTTATCGGGTCGGGCGCCCGGATCCTGCACAATTGTTGCTTCAGGGAGAAACCCTCGCGGCCTTTTGACAATTGCGCCTCCGGAGGTGTAAACCCATGGTGCATCCGATCCTTCCAGTCCCCGCCTTTCACCAAAGGGTTCTCGCAAAATGATCACTGCCTGGTCCCGCCGTCGATCGGTGTCCCTGCTTCCTGTCGCGGCGCTCGTCTGGCTTGCGTGCCTGTCTCTTTTTGCGGAGCCGCAGGCGCCCGCGACG
>JALZOC010000512.1 GCA_030857365.1 Acidobacteriota bacterium | reverse complement strand
CCTCCTGGCTGGTGGAGGCCAAGCAAAGCGTGATCGAGAACATGGCGCCCGTGTTGACGCGCCTCTTCACACCCCTGTTCGCCGCCGTGCTGGTCACCTTTCTGGGCACCCTGCTGTGGGCCGGACGCGGAGTCGACATTGAGCGGGACGTGCTCATCGCCTTCGACCTGCTGCTGGTGCTCGTCCTTGGCCTTCTGCTCTACTCGGTCTCCGCCCGGGACCCCCGGTCGCCCCCTGGCGCCTTCGACGTGATGCAGGTCGTGCTGGTGGTCAGTGCGCTGCTGGCCGACGCGGTCGCGTTGTGGGCCATCGCCGCGCGCATCACCGAGTTCGGCTTCAGCCCGAACCGCGTCGCCGTGCTGGGTGTGAACGTGATTCTTCTGGTCAACCTGGCGTGGTCCGCCGTGCTCTACATGCGCTTTCTGAGAGAGCGCGGATCGTTCACGGGCCTCGAACGGTGGCAGACGGATTACCTGCCCGTCTATGCCGTGTGGGCAGCGACTGTCGTGATCGTCTTTCCGCCGCTGTTCGGATACGCCTGACCGGGCGGCGACGTGCAGGTTGACACCCCGAGGCACTCGGAGTACTTTATACTACAAAGTACTTCAATGATGCGAGAGCAGCCTAACCTTCTCGTGCGCAGCCATGGAACTGAAGATCGAGGGCGTCTCCAAGACCTATCCGAACGGCGTGCAGGCGCTGAAGGACGTGACCCTCACGATTCCGGCGGGGATGTACGGGCTGCTCGGACCCAACGGCGCGGGCAAGTCCACGCTGATGCGCATCCTCGCCACGCTCCAGGAGCCGGACACCGGCACCATTCACCTGGGCGACCCTTCGCCGGGCTCAGGGCAGGCTCCTTCGGCGGGCTCAGGGCAGGCTCCTTCGCCGGGCTCAGGGCAGGCCATCGACGTGGTGCAGCAGAAGGATGAAGTGCGCAAGACGCTGGGCTACCTGCCGCAGGAGTTCGGCGTCTATCCGAAGGTGAGCGCGGAGGAGCTGCTCGATCACTTCGCGCTGCTCAAGGGCATCGCCGAGCGCGGGGCGCGCAGGGAGGTCGTGGAGGCACTCCTCCGGCAGACGAACCTCTGGGAGATACGCCGGCAGAAGCTGGGCGGCTACTCGGGCGGCATGCGGCAGCGCTTCGGCGTCGCCGTCGCCCTCCTCGGCAATCCGAAGCTGATGATCGTCGACGAGCCGACGGCCGGCCTCGACCCGGCCGAGCGGGTGCGCTTCCTCAACTTGCTCTCCGAGCTGGGCGAGAACAGCGTCGTCCTCCTCTCCACGCACATCGTCGAGGACGTGAGCGAGCTGTGCACCCGGATGGCGATCATCGACCAGGGGGAGATCCTGCTCGAGGCCGAGCCGCTCGGCGCGATCGAGGAGATGAGGGGGCGGATCTGGCGCAGCGTGATCGAGAAGAGCGCGCTGGCAGAGCTGGAGCGAGAGCACGCGGTGATCTCGACGAAGCTCCTCGCCGGGCGCACCGTCGTGCATGTCTGCAGCGACACGGCGCCCGGCCCCGGCTTCGAGCCCGCCGAGCCGGACCTCGAGGACGTCTACTTCACCGCGATGGCGGGGCACATCGGCCGGCGCCGCGAGCAGCCTGCAGCAACGCCATGAGGCTCCTCGGGATTTTCCGCTTCGAGCTCGCCTATCAGCTGCGCCGTGCCTGGCCCTGGCTCTCCACGGCGGTTCTGGTCGCATTCGCGTTCGTGAACACGAGAGTGGCCATCGTCCCAGTCACGCTTCCGCAGGACTTCATCCTCAACTCGCCGTTCATCATTGCGGCCGTCACGGTGATCAGCTGCCAGGTGTGGCTGCTGGTGGCCCCGGCCGTCGCCGGAGAGGCGGCTGCGCGGGACGTGCACACCGGGATGTATCCCCTGACGTATACGAGTCCCGTCAGCAAGACCGAGTACCTGGGCGGGCGATTCCTCGCCGCCCTCGTCCTCAATGCGCTGATCCTGCTCGGCGTGCAGGTGGGCAGCCTTCTCGCCGCCTTCGGGCCCGGCGCGAACCCCGAGATCATCGGTCCATTTCGGCCGGCTGCGTATCTCGCGGCCTACGGGCTCATCGCGCTGCCGAATGCGCTCATCGCCACGACGATCCAGTTCTCGGCGGCGCTGCTGAGCGGCCGGCCCATGGCGAGCTACATCGGCAGCTTCGGCCTCTTCTTCCTCTCCTACCCGGTGACCGTCGCGCTGTATCTGTCGCCGCTGAGAGCGCTGGCGCTGATGGTGGATCCGATCGGCATCTTCGCGATCATGAATGCGATGATGTCGGACTGGACGATCGTCGAGAAGAACGTCCGCATGTTCACGCTCGAGGGGCCGATGCTCTGGAATCGGCTCGTGTGGATCGGCGTCGCGCTCCTGACGCTCGCATTCGTCCACCTGCGCTTCCGTTTCGCGCACCGCACGGCGACCGATCCGTTGAGCCGGCTCACGCGATGGTTCACCGGAACTGCCGCCACGCCGGATACCACGCCCACGCGGATCGCGATCTCCGTCCCACAAGTCCGGCGAGAGCCTGCCCTGAGGAGCGCAGCGACGAACGGGTCCGGCTTCGCCACGCACGTGCGCCAGACACTGGCGATCGGCCGGTCGTCGTTCCGGATGATCGCGGCGAGCCCCGCCGGGCTTTTCCTCCTGGCGGCGTTCCCGATGTTCGTGGTGCTGGTGTTGGTGATGGAGTCGCAGCAGTGGGGCATTCCGCTGCTGCCGCGAACGGGGTTCATCGTGCCGAAGCACCTCACGTCGCCCCTCACGCACGTCTCCGACTTCAGGGTGATCGTACCCCTCCTCATCGTGTACTTCGCCGGCGAGCTGGTCTGGCGGGAACGGGACGCGCGGCTCAGCGAGACCGTCGACGCGACGCCGGTGCCGGAGTGGGTCCTCTTCCTCGGCAAGTACCTGGGACTCGCCCTGGTGCTCGCGGCATCGATGGCGAGCATCACCGCGGCCGGGATGCTCGCCCAGACGCTCAGGGGCTACCACGACTTCCAGGTCGGCCTGTACGTGCGGATGCTGTTCGGACTCCAGCTTCCCGAGTACCTGCTCTTCGCCGTGCTCGCCCTCGTCGTGCACGCGGTGGTGAACCAGAAGCACGTCGCCATGCTGGCCGCACTCGTGGCGTATCTCTGCATCGTCTTCTCCGCCGTGCTCGGCATCGAGCACAAGCTGCTCGTCTATACCGCCAGTCCCGAGTGGTCCTACACGGACATGCGCGGCTTCGCCGGGTCCGTGGGGCCTTGGGCTTGGTTCAAGGCGTACTGGGCGGCGT
>JALZOC010000056.1 GCA_030857365.1 Acidobacteriota bacterium | reverse complement strand
CGCGGATCGCCTTTTCGTCGCGGGACGAAATTGAGACGTGCGCCCCCTCGGCGGCAAGCGCGTGCGCGACGCCGTAGCCAAGCCCCTTGCTTGCGCCCGCCACGAGGGCGACTTTGCCTTTGAGTTCGAGATCCATAGTGTTCTCGGTTCGGGGTTCCGGGGTTCAGGTTCGGGGTTCAGGTTCAGGTTCCGGATTCCGGGTTCCGGGTTCCGGGTTCCCCCATCAGCGATTCGCTCCACGTCATCACTCGGTCGAGCGCGGTGCGGGTACCCTGATCCAGGCCGGGACCTGGCGCGCGGGTCGCGGCGCTCGTCAGTACGCCGCGACGGTGCAGGACCTCCTTGCGAATCGCCATGCCGATCCCGTCCTGGAACTCGAACCGCATCAACGGCACGGCCCGGTAGAAGTAATCGGCGGCCTCGTCCACGCGGCCGGCGCGGAAGAGCGACACGACCCTCACCAGCATCTCGGGGAACGCGAAGCCCGTCATCGCGCCGGTGGCGCCTGCAAGAAGCTCTTCGAGCAGGAAGACGCCGCCGAGGCCGCCGAAAATGCGCACCGGCGTGCTGCCGCAACTCTCCAGGATCCGCGCCGTCTTGTACGGCGTCGGCGGATCCTCCAGCTTGATCGTGCGCGCGCGCGGAATCTCCCGCGCGATCCGCCCCAGCAGCGCGGGCTCCATGGCGAACCCCGAGATCGGAGGATAATCCTGCACCACGATCTCGATGTCCACTTCGGCGGCCAGCGCCGCGTAGTGCCGCACCACGGCTTCTGAATTGAGCTTCGCCATCCGCGGCGGGCTCACCATCACCGCCGTCGCCCCGGCGGCAAGCGCGTGGCTGCTGTGCCGGATGCACGAACGCGTACCTTCCGCCGTCGTCCCCGCTACGATGCCGACCCGCCCGGCAGCCTGCTCGACGACGATCTCCAGGACCCGGCGCCGCTCGACGTCGTCCAGCCGCGACACCTCGCCCGTCACCCCGAGCGCGGTGACGCCGTTCACTCCCGCCGCGATGAACAGGTCGACGACGCGCCGGAGGCTTGGCTCGTCCAGATCGCCGTTGCCCTGGAAGGGGGTAGGGAGCACGGAGTAGACGCCTTCAAGCTGCAAAGGGGCTCCTGAAGAGGGTGCGACGTCCTACGGCGCACGGAACTGAATTGTTGATCGATTCTGCGACTCCAGAAAGCCGGCGCATGGAAGATCCGGGCGGAGGTCCCGTGGACGGCAGGTCGGTCCTCGCCGCGCTGTGGCACGATGGGGCGTGCTGCTCGAGGGACTGGACGTCGCGGCGCTCGCGTCCCGGCTTCCTGCCGATCCGCTCACTCGATACGCTCCCGCCCCAACGGGGTGGCTGCACCTCGGACACGTTCTCAATGCCGAATACGTGTGGGGGCTCGCGCGGGCCCTCGGCGGCCGCGTGCTCCTCCGCATCGAAGACCACGATCGGGTGCGGTCGCGCCCCCACTTCGAAGCCGGCATTCTGGACGATCTGGACTGGCTTGGCTTTCAGCCGGACATCTTCCCGACATCCGAGTTCCGTGAGGGCCCCTGCGAGGGCCGGCAGTCCGATCGCGAGGCGATCTATCGCGCCGCCTGGGAGGCGCTCGACCGGCAGGGACTGGTGTACGGTTGCGACTGCTCGCGCCGCGAGATCCTCGCCGGCGACATGCGCCCGGGCGAGGAACTTCGGTATCCGGGCCGCTGCCGGGAGAGAAATCTGCCCGTCGGGGCAGGAGTCGGCTGGCGTCTCCGCATGGACGGCGGAGTGGAGACGTTCGCGGACGCGCGGCTCGGCCGGCAGCGCCAGGAACCGGCTTCCCAGTGCGGCGACGTGCTCCTGCGCGATCGCACAGGCAACTGGACCTACCAGTTCGCCGCCGCGGTGGACGACTGGCAGCAGGGCATCGATCTCGTGGTTCGCGGAATCGACCTGCTCCCCTCAACGGGCCGGCAGATCCGCATTGCCCGCTTGCTCGGCCGGGAGCGCGTGCCGACCTTCCTGCATCACGGGCTGATTATGAAATCGCCAGAGCAGAAGCTCAGCAAGTCCGACGGGGATGCCGGTGTACGCGAGCTGCGGGCGCGCGGCTGGACGCCTGAAGCCGTGAGGCACTCGGCAATGGACACTCCGGTCGCCGAACCCGGGTGAGCGCGGCGCTCACCCTCTCACTGCAACGCGACTCTCCTCACGACCATCTCCGGCGCTTCCCCATTGGCGAGGTAATACAGGACTCCGCCGACGACGGTCGCCGCAGTGGGATTGCTGATCGAGATGCTCGGGTCGAGCACGTCGAGCCGTGTCACGCGGCGCCCGGCGCGATCGAGGCGGATGCGGACGGCCCGAAACTCCCCTTCGGATGCTTTCTGGATCCCGGCGAGTGCCCCGCCATGCCAGCGGATGCGCGTGAGGCCGGTGATGTCGACACCCTCGGGGGCCTTGACGTTCGCGACGGAACCCCCCGCGAGGTCGGCGCGCGCAAGGCCGTCGGCCGTGGCTACATAGACGATCCCGTCTGGCGCGGGCGCAAGAGAGGTTGGCGGAGCGTCGGGCAGCCGCAGCGCGACGGTCGCCGCCGTTGCGCGTGGCGGGACCCTGAAGATGCGCCGTCCGGCTGTATCCAGCGCGAGGATGGCCCCGCCCGCGGCGACCGCCACATCGGCAAGGTGCACGGGCGTGAGGGTGTCAGGGACCGCATACGTCCACAGCAGCCGGCCGGAGATCAGCTGCAGCTTGTGCAGTGATGCTCCCGCTCCCTCGGAGCTCACGACCCAGAGGTAGCCTTCGCGCGGATCGATCTCGAGGGCAGAAATCTCGCCGAACCCCGACGTCCGCGCGCCGGCGAGATTTGCCACGGCTTGTGAGAATTCGTCCACCACCGCCAGCTTCCGGCCGTGGCGGTCCCCGACGACGAAACGGCGCGACACGGCGTCGTAGCCCAGGCCGGCGGGTGTGAAGAGCGGCGTGCGGAAGCGAAGCGGCGCGAGCGTCGATGAGGGGGTGGCAGGACGGGCCGCCGCCGCGGTTCGGTCTGGCGCGGGTGCAGAGCGGCCAATCGACGGCTCGGGCGACTCGCGTGGTTCCGGCAGGAGGGTTGGAGTGTTCGACACTTCTGGAATCAACGACTTACCGTAAAGGTGAGTGTCCCCATTTAGTGTGGCCGCGAGCGCCGGCCACTTCGCCAGCGCGCGCACCCGGCGGAAGTCGTCATTGGTCGCGGCGTCCAGAGGGAACCCCAGCGCCGCGAGCCGCTCGAGCATCACCATGGCGTCGTGGGGACGTCCGCTCAAGCTCTGCGCCCGGGCGAGCAGATACATCAGCGCGGGATCGTTCCTGGGCCCGAGCTGCACGGCCCGCCACGCAACATCATGGAAGGTTTCGAAGTCCGACCGCGCGGCGGCATCGACCGCCTGCTGGCGGCACTCCTCCGAAGTGCGGCAGTCCGGCTTTCCGGGCGCACCCTGGCCCGACAGGGTGACCAGGAGGAGCAGCAGCAATTCGTGCAGGTGAAGAAGCGGCATCAGGGGGGAACGGCACTAGGCGGTGTAGACACTCGTCCAGAGTGGGAGGAGCGCGGCGAACGTCTCCTCCACGGCCTCGGCGAGCTTCGGCATCGACGCGAGCGTCTTCGCATGGTCCGGGTTCTCGAGCGACAGCCATCGGCCGACGAAGACCCACCCTTGCGCCGCGGGGTTGCGGCAGTTGATCAGCCATTCCACGGCGTCCTTCGGCAGCAGGTCCACCGCGGGCGGCCTGCCTCCGTATTGAATGAAGCCGCCCGAGCCCGCCATCCAGTCCGTCAGCGGGCCCCGCCATGGGCCGGCAATCTGGCGTTGAAACGCCTCGAAGAAGGCAACGCTCTGCTCCTGCCCATCGCCCTCGGGCTGACGGGCCCCGGCGCCCATGTTGAATCCGAGGCCCACCCTGATCCAGTCGCCCCCCCAGGGAGTCCTGCTGAAGAATCCGATGTTGAACTGGGGCTCCCGCCGCCCGCCATGGTGGTACGCGAAGATGTGACCGCCCCCCGCGGCGTGATAGCTGTTGCGGTGGAACAGCTTCGTCCCCGCCTGCCCGGCACGCGTACGCGCCTCGACAATCCGGGCTGACGCCCGCCGATCGTTGACCGACAGCAGGAGCGCTTCGACCTTGGCGCCGAGCGCGCGCGCGGCGTCCACGGGGGCGAGGTGTCCGAGCGCGTCGAAATCCTGCGACGTGAACCCGGAGGCGGCCTCCGCTGACGGAAGTGCGGACGCGCGCCGCCTCGTCACCTCACTGAGCAGGCTGCGCGCGATGGTGTTCGACGGATTGAGATCGAGCACCGTGGCGAGCGCCCCGGCGGCCTCCGCGAAGCGGCGTCCCTCCAGGTAGCACCGCGCGAGGCGCGTCCAGGCGCCCTGGTTGGCGGCATCCGCCCTGGTGATTTCGAGATTCACTTCGACGGCGTCGGCGCCAAACCTGTTCTGCCTGGCGAGCTCGACCGCGCGTTGCTGGAGATCGGCGAGAGTGGCGGGCACCGGGAGAGGTTACCAAACTCCTCCCGTCGAAGGGTGAACGATGTAAAAATACCGGATGCTCGCTTCAATCATTTGCGTCGTCCACTTCACCAGGCGTGCGCTCCGCGCGGGTGTTCTCGCTGCCGTGATGCTGTCGCCGGCCGCCGCGTGTTCCGGCGGGGGGGAACGGGAGGGTGGCGTCACGGATGCGGCGCCGGCCATTCCCGCACCGCCCGACGTCGCCGCCGCCCCCGCCGATGCCTCCGTGACGGCCTCAGGCCTCGCCAGCAAAGTCCTGCAGCCCGGCAGCGGCACGCGGCATCCGCGGCCGAACTCCCGCGTGACGGTGCACTACACCGGGTGGACGGTGGACGGGAAGATGTTCGACAGCTCCGTGTCCCGGAACGAGCCGATCGCGTTCGGCCTCGACGAGGTGATCCCCGGCTGGACCCAGGGTGTGCAGATGATGGTCGAGGGGGAAAAGCGGCGATTCTGGATTCCCGCGGCGCTGGCGTACGAAGGGATCCGCGGCAGACCCCAGGGCACACTCGTGTTCGACATCGAGTTGATCAGGATCGAGTCCTGACGGAGACGTTACCTGCGGTCTCGTCTGTCGCCGCCGTCGCGCCGGGCATTCACACGTGCCCGCGCGGCCCCGAGGCAGGGGGCGGAGGCGCGCGCGACAACGTCATAGCGTCCCGGGGCCGGATAGACATGGCGCAGGCGATCGGGCAACGCAGCCGAGCGCGACTCGTCGTTGCCATCGCCGAACTCGATCGTGTATCCGCACGTGCCGGAGCCCTCGACCGTAATGTCCACGGGTTGCCCGGCCAGGACCGGGGACGGGGAAATCAGGACGCGATTGATCCGCGCCTGTTGCGGTTGTGCGGTGACGACCGGTAACACCTGGGTGAACCTGCCGGTGCACGGGGGCGACGGCTTGACGATCACTGTGTATTTCTCCGGCTTGGCATACGTGTGCCGGAACTGCTGCGGCAGCTGGCCAGTCACCTCCTGCGCGTTCCCGTCTCCGTAGTGCACCTCGTAGGTGCACGTTCCGCTGCCGTTGACCGCGATCGTCACCGGCTCACCAACCCTGCCTGGCGTGGGCGCCATCTCGACGGCCGAGATCTGCGCCGAAGGGGGCGCTGCGGCAGCCGGGGGCTGACCCGCCTGCGGCGGGGACGGAGGCGCTGTCACGGTCACGGTCGTCGTGGCCGTTCCGTCGCAATTGCCCATTCCGCTTCCCGTTATTGTGTAGGTGCCGGCCTTGGGGTAGACATGGGTCTGGGTGTACGGCAGCCCCGTGATCGCATACGTGACCGCCTCGCCGTCGCCGTAGCTTATGTGCGCGGCTCCGCAGGGGTTCGTCCCGCTCACGGTGACGGTCACCGTCCCGCCGGCAACGAGTTTTTCCGGCGCGACCGATACCCGCGTGAGGGTCCCGGCAGCCGCCGGCGGCACTGGGACGAGCAGGAATCCCGCGACGATCAGAAGAGGGTGGATGCGCATGGACTTACTGTAGCGCGGCAAGGCGCGCTCCGGCGCTCGATTCTGTCGTCGCAGGCGTTCAGGACAGCAGCAGTTCGAGATCCTCAACGCGCAAGGCACGGACGAGACCCGCATCGGCGGTCAGGATGGCATCGGCGAGCTCGCGCTTGGTCCGCTGCAGCTCCGCCACCTTCTCCTCCACGGTGTCCCGCGCGAGCAGTCGATACGCGAATACGTGCCGGGACTGCCCGATTCTGTGGGCGCGATCGATCGCCTGCGCCTCGGACGCCGGGTTCCACCAGGGGTCCAGCAGGAACACGTACTCGGCGGCCGTGAGGTTCAGCCCCAGGCCGCCCGCCTTCAGGCTGATGAGGAACAGGCTGCAGTCCGGATCCGTCTGGAAGCGCTCGACCCTGGCGGCTCGATCGCGCGTGCGGCCGTCGAGGTACTCGTACACGATTCCCATTGCGTCGAGCCGGGGCCGCAACAACGCCAGGAAGCTCGTGAACTGCGAGAACACCAGCGCCTTGTGCCCTTCCGCAATCACCTCGACCAGGCGCGGAATGAGGACGTCGAACTTCGCGCCGGCCTCGTGCGCCCGCCGCGGGTCGATGAGGCCGCTGTGGCAGGCCGCCTGGCGCAAACGCAGAAGCGCCTCGAGGATCTGCATCTTCGACCGGTTGACGCCGTCGCGGGCGACCCGGGCGAGCAGCGTCTCCCGATAGTGCGCACGGAGCTCGTCGTAATGCCGACGCTGCGGGCCCTCGAGCTCGCACTGCAGCGTCTGCTCGGTGCGGCGCGGCAGCTCCGGCGCGACCTGCTCCTTCGTCCGGCGCAGCAGGAACGGCCGCAGCGCCCGCGACAGCCACTGCAGATCTTCGTCGCTCCTCGTGCGCGCGCCGCTGGCCCGCTGGAATGTCCTCGCGGTCCCGAGCAGGCCGGGATTCAGGAACTCGAACAGGCTCCAAAGCTCGCCAAGGTGATTCTCGATCGGCGTTCCGCTGAGCGCCAGGCGGTGGCGCGCCCTCAGGATCCGGGCCGCCTTGGCCGAGGCCGTGCCGGCGTTCTTGATCGCCTGCGCCTCGTCCAGAATCGCGTAGTCGAACTCGATCGCCGCCAGTTCGACGGCATCCCGCCTGAGCGTGCCATACGTCGTCAACACCAGGTCGGCCTCGCGAATCGCCTTCGGGTCCCGCAGGGGCCCCGTATAGTCGAGGACCTTGAGCTTCGGCGCGAAGCGGGCGGCTTCCTCCATCCAGTTGAACACCAGCGATTTCGGCACGACCACGACGGACGGGATCCGCTGCGCGGCAGGACGGCCGTGCCGGCACCCGTCGAGCAGCGCGAGAACCATCACGGTCTTCCCCAGACCCATGTCGTCCGCCAGGCATCCGCCGAAGCCGAACCGGCGCAGGAACTCGAACCAGCCCAGCGCCTCGCGCTGGTACTCGCGCAGCGTTCCCTGAAACGAGGGGGGCGCGTCCGCCGCGCTCACCCCCCCGAACGTGTGCAGCTCGGCTCGCACACGTTCGAACACCTCGTCGTAGGCGATGGCCGGCTGCGCCGCCAGCAGCGCATCGAGCAGTGCCGCCTGCGAGCGGGCGAACCGGATCGAATCCCCCTGGGTTTTTCCGAACCCCGCAATCGAGGCGTAACGACGGAGCCACTCTTCCGGCAGCAGCCCGACGCTCCCGTCGTCGAGCACCACAACGTCCTCACCGCGCGAGATGGCCGCAAGCAACTGAGGAAAGGGGGCCGACCGCCCTTCCCCGAAATCAATCTCGCCGTGCAGATCGAACCAGTCGATGCCCGACGACACTTCCAGCTGCATGCCGACCGCGGACCGGAACGCACGCCCCTCCGCTTCGACGCGCCAGCCCTCCTGGACGAGCGTGTGCACGACTTTCGGAAACTGCTCCGGAGAAACGCCGAGTATCTGGCGCGACTCGAAGTGGCTCCACGTGTAGCGGAACCCGAGCTGGTGCAGCCGATCCACCGCGGCCTGCTCCGCCGTCCGGCTGCGGCGCACCAGCCGGCGGCGGGCCGCATCGTAGGCCGTCGCACCGGGCGGTGCTTCGACGACGATGCCGGCGTAGTCGAACTGGATTGATGCGCGCAGATCCTGGCGCAGGGCGTGCGGGTTCTGGCGTTCGGGGCGCCCCACACGAATCCTGGGGTGTGGTGTGCCCTCGACCAGCTCGTAGCGCAGCTCCGGCGGAAGCGAACGGGGATCGACGCCCGACCGGGCGAGCGTTTCGAGCAGGGCTCCCGCCTCGGCGCGCGGAATGGCCAGCGGGCCGAAACTGCGAAGGCGCGCCAGCCAGACGAACCCGCCTTCGAGGCCGAGCCGCGCCATCGAGGTCCTGGTGAACAGAAACCCCCGGCTGAGAAGCAGGACCGGCTCCTTGAGCGACATCCGCTCGCCGTCACGCAGGAACGATCCGTCGACGAGCAGTGCATCCTGCTGCTCGTCGTCGACGATCTCCAGCTCGAATCGCCAGGGAGGGCCGGGGTCCCAGCCAATCGGGAGCAGCGCGGTCTCGGTGCCGATGCTGCTCAGATGCGCCCGGCCGGTGCGGGCGAGCAGGGGGAGGACGCGGTCTTCGAGCGGGCCGTTGAGCACGTACCGGGAGAGACGGGGGTATCCGCCTTCGTACGGCGTACCGGTGTACAACACACTCGACGCCCCGATGAGCAGCGACAGGATCTCGCGGTCGTCCGCGTCGGCCATGTGCTCGGCTTCAGCCGGGGTGATGCCGACGGGCCTGGGCTTCGTCCAGGCGCCGTTCTTCCGGCGCTGGCGGAAGAACACCGTGACCACCGTGCCGCGGCCCGCGAGCGTTTCCCGTACGTCGATCGCATAGACCATCTCCCCGTTCGAGAACCGCGGGAGCGGTACGGCCGCGTCGGCGGCGGCGACGTCCTGCTGCAGCTCGCGGAGGAACCGCTGCCAGGCGGGGGGTTTCACGGCCGGGCCGCGCGCCGTCGCGGGCACATAACTGGTCGGCCCGAGGTCGTGCAGGTCGGCCCCGCTGGGCCTGTACTCGGGCTCCAGCTCGGCATCCTCGCCGGGCGGCCCGTCGCCGACGAGCAGCTCTCGCTGCTCCGCTTCGAGCAGCGCCGCCCAGATGTGCTTACAGACCTCCGCGCGGTCCGCGTAGAAAGGGCACTCGCACGCGCCGGTGAAATAATTCCCGTCGCGTACGAGATCCACCCGGTAGTCGCGCGTTCCGCGCACAGTGGCGTTCGCGACCCATTCGCCCCCGCTCATCTCGATCACCCGGCCGGAGCTGAAGTAGTGCAGCCCCTTCGCGCGGGTCCTGGCGGTGACGGACGGGAGAATCGCGGTGATGAACATCGGGGGAGAACCCCCGAGTATAGCCCGCTAATGGGGACACTCACCTTTACCGTAAGTTGTTGATCTTGCGGGGGGAGTCCTGGCCGGTTCGGACGGCCGCGGACGGACTATTTCAGCCCGTCCGCAGTCCCGGTGACGCTCGTGGGCACGCCCCTGCTACCCGC
>JALZOC010000511.1 GCA_030857365.1 Acidobacteriota bacterium | reverse complement strand
CGCACCAGCAGTCCGCTGCCGGTGCACAGGACCGCCGCCAGAACGAACTGGGCCGCGAGCAGCGCCGAATTCATGCGTCGGCGTCGTGGACCACCGGTCACGGACGGCCCCGCGTCCTTCAGCGACTCGCCCACGTCGATCCTAGAAGAGTGCCATGCGGGCACGAGGCCGAATGCAGCGCCGACGGTCAGCGCTGCCGCGGCGGCGAAGAGCGTGGACTGCGCGTCGACCCGAAGCGATTCTGCTTGGAGGAAGGAGCCGCCCCACGTTTTCGCGTTCGGCAGATTAGCGCGCAGCCACGCGAGGAGCAGCGATGCCAGAACAAGACCGCCCACCGCCCCAACCGCCGAGAGTACAGTGCTTTCAGTTACTAACTGACGAGCCAGTCGGCCGGGACTGGCGCCCAGGGCGCTGCGAACGGCGAGCTCCTTCGCGCGCGAGACGCCCTTCAGCAGGAGGAGCGTTGCGGTGTTGATGGCGAGAACCGACACCAGCAAGAGGACCGCGGCAAGGAGCGCCAGCATGAACGGACGGAATTCTCCAGCCGCCTCCTCGTCGATAGGAATAATCTGCACCCGACTGCCCGGCGGACGGTCGGGGTTGCGCTGTTCGAGCGTTCGCGAGAATGCATCAGCCCTCTGGCGGGCGGCGTCCAGTGAGATACCTGGTTTCAAGCGCGCCAAGACAGCGAAGCCCCGGCTCTGAGGGGCTTTGGCCGCCCGTTGGTCGATGTCGAACGGCTCGAGATAATCAATCGCGCTGGAGATCACGGCAAAGTCACGCGGCATGACGCCTGCGACGTGCAACTCGCGACTCCACGGAGCGCCCTCTCCGTAGCCTTGCCACACTGTCTGGCCTATGACGCTTTCACGAGCCTCGAAACGCCGGCGCCAGTATGAATGCTGCAGGAGCACGGCCGGTTCGCCAACACTGAACGTGCGTCCCAGGCGCGGCCGGACGCCGGTGATCTCAAAGAACGCAGGGGACACCAGTGCGACCCGCGCCGGCTCCGCGTTGGGGTCTGCGTCCAGAAAGGCAAGCGGTGTGGCGCCGCCGAGGTGAGACCCGCCCGAGAGGGCTACCGCTGCGAGACCGTCGAACAGCCCTGACTGGTCCCGCCAGAGCACGAAATCGCCGGCTGTCACTGACGAGGAAATCTTGCGAGCCTGATCGAGACCCAGGCCGGTCCGAGCGTTCGTGCTCCAGAGCACGACCAGCCGGTCCCGATCAGGATACGGCAAGGGATCCAGCACCACGGCGTTCACAACCGAGAACACGGTCGCAGTCACGCCTATCGCAAGCGTCACAGTGGCCAGAATCGTGACGCTCAGCCCTCGGTCCCGCCGCATTTGCCTCGTGGCAAACCGCACGTTCGTAGCGAACTCGCGCGTCACCCTGCCAAAGCGTGCATCCCTGCAATCCTCCTTGACACGCTCGGGTGACCCGAACTCGAGACGGGCCCGGCGCTCCGCTTCGTCCGGCGACAGCCCCGTCCTGACGAGTTCCGCCGTGCGCGATTCGATATGGAACCGCACCTCGTCATCGAGGTCCTTTTCCGTGAGGTGGAGCGGCACCCGGAGCCGCAGGCGGTGATGCCACGCCCACATCTCAGGCCTCCTTCGTGCGGGCCCGGAGCGCCGCGGTCATCGCCGCGACCACTCGGTTCCATTCGTCCGTTTCGCGGGACAATTGCGCCTGCCCTCGGACCGTCAATTGGTAGAACTTGGCGCGTCGGTTGTTGTCGGAGACGCCCCATTTCGAAGCGAGAAGGCCCCGCCGCTCAAGCCGCTGCAGTGCCGGGTAGAGTGCGCCCTGCTCAATCGTGAGCGCACCTTTTGAAATCTGCCCGATCCGCACCATCACGCCATACCCATGCTGCGGGCCGAGCGAGACGGCTTTCAGGATGAGCAGATCCAGAGTGCCCGGCAGCAGGGTGGCTTCGTTAGTCATGTGCGATTCACCTAAGCGGATTACATGTACATCCAACTGCCCTAAGCTGTCAAGGGGAGTCTGTTCTTTCGAGGTCCCGACACACCTGATGATGATAGAAGTGCCCGCTTATGTGGCTTCCGTGGCGTTCTGTGGCGAGTTTGCTGTGAGGTGGGCCGCCCGGCGCCCTTCGTGCTCGTGCGCGGCGACAAACTGTCCTCGCAGCAGCGCCCTCACGGCTTTGCCCCTCGCGGAGCCAGACATCATCACCTGCGGCTCGGGGCCTCGTGCGGGTCAATCTCTCACCGGCGCAAACATTTCGGCCTCAGCCGTAACGGCTCCATGTAAACTACCGCCGGACTTTGGACCCAAAAGCGGACTCCCCGTCGGCCCATTGCCACGAACCACGTTCAAACCCGTTGCAAATTGCCTGGCGTAGCCACGCAACGCGGCACAATCGTCACGAAAGGACGAGCACGATGAACCGACGAAGCCTCAGAGGATTTCTCACGGCCAGTGTGATCGCCACCGGCCTCCTGGCGTCGAGCACCGCCATCTCGGCCAACGACATGTTTCTCAAGGTGGATGGCATCACGGGGGAATCCACGGACGACAAGCACAGGGGTGAGATCGACGTCCTTTCGTGGTCCTGGGGCGAGTCGACGGGGACTGCCCGCACCAGTCGCGGTCCCCTGGCGGCCGCCTGCATCCAGGATATGAGCCTGACGAAATACATCGATTCGAGCTCACCCGCCTTGATCATGAACGCGATGTCGGGCGAAGTGGTGCCGACGGCTGTCCTGGTCGTGCGCAAGTCCGGCGAGACACAATTCGATTTCCTTCGCATCACCATGAAAAACGTGAGCGTCACGGCATTTCAAACCGGGGGATCTGGCGGAGAGGATCGCATCACGGAGAACGTCGTGCTGCATTTTGAATCCATGCAGGGCCAGTATCACAAGCAACGGGCAGATGGGACGGCCGATGCCCCGATCACCTGGAACATCAGCGCCGCAAATTCTGGGGGATGCCGCTAACGAGCCGACTGCCTACGACCGACGCTCCTCGAAGGCTGCAGGGTCGGGGTTGGAAACAACCCCGACCCAACTCTGTCGACCGCTGATCGCAGTGGCCCCTCACCGGTTCGGCGGACCCGCCTGGCGTTGTAACGACCTGCCGCGACCATCACCTGCACGAAGACCTGCCATTCACGCCTTGCGCTGCACGATTGATGAACGGCTCCGTCTTGCCAAAATTTCGTCGCGATGCCGCGGGGCGGCCCGGTGGTCAAGAACGCCGTCTTCTTTTTCGGCGACTATCAGGGGACGCGGCGCAATACCGGGCAAGACGCAGTTTTTC
>JALZOC010000055.1 GCA_030857365.1 Acidobacteriota bacterium | reverse complement strand
ACCGCGTCTCGACGGTCTCAGCGGATCTGCAGGACGGGCCGGTGCTGGTGCACGAGGGATCCACCGCCGCGATGCGGTTCAGCGGCGACAACCTGGTCGTTCATCCAGGCGTACGCGAATTCTCCAGGATCGACTCGTTCTCCCTCAGTCTCCGGCTGAAACCCGCGGCCCGGCAGGACCGCGCGATCGTCGTTCACCAGTCGCGCGCATGGTCGGACGCCGGCAGCCGCGGCTTCGAGCTCACCCTCGATCGCGGGCGCCCGTTCTTTGGCCTCATTCATTTCTGGCCCGGCAATGCGATCGCCGTCCGGGCGAGGCAGTCGCTGCCCGTCGACCAGTGGTCGCACCTGATCGTGACGTACGACGGGTCGAGCCGCGCGTCAGGCATCGGGCTCTATCTCGACGGCAAGCGGCTCGAGACCGACGTCGTGCGCGATCGTTTGTACAAGGACATCGGCTACGGCCCGGCGGTGGGAGATCGCGCCTCGGAGAAGCATCCGTTCACGATCGGCGCCCGCTTCCGCGACAGCGGCTTCAAGGACGGGTTGATCGACGATCTGCACGTGTTCGACACGTGCCTGACGGCGGCGGAGGTCGCCTCCGCGGTGCGGCGCGACCGCCGTGATCCGGCCGCATTCGAACACTTTCTCGCCCGCGAGCATCACCCCTACATGTCCGCGGCTGACGACCTCAGGCGCCTCCGCGCGGAGGAGAACACGCTCGTCTCGGACGTTCCGGAAATCATGGTCATGGAGGAGATGCGCCGGCCGCGCCCGGCACATCGCCTGAAGCGCGGCGCGTATGACGCGCCGGAGGAGGTCGTGCCGCGCGATACGCCGGCCAGCCTGCCGCCGTTCCCCAGGGATCAGCCGCGCAACCGGCTCGGGCTGGCGCGCTGGTTGACCGACCGCACGAACCCGCTCGCCGCGCGCGTCGTGGTGAATCGCGTCTGGCGCATGCACTTCGGCCGCGGTCTGGTCGCGACAGAGGAGGATTTCGGCAGCCAGGGCAGGCTCCCCACGCATCCGGAGCTGCTCGACTGGCTCGCCGGCCGCTTCATGGACGACGGCTGGGACGTCAAGGCGCTTCACAGGCGCATCGTCACGTCGCAGACGTTTCGGCAGTCGTCCCAGGCGGCAGGCGGAAGCGCCGCCCGTGACCCCGACAACGAGCTGCTCGCCCGCGGTCCGAGGACCCGATTGATGGCCGAGCAGATCCGCGACAGCGCGCTGTCGGCGAGCGGCCTGCTGAATCGCGCCATCGGCGGTCCGAGCGTGAAGCCGTATCAGCCCGCGGGGCTCTGGGAGCAATCCGGCACCGGGAAAACGTACACGCAGGATACGGGAGACGCCCTCTATCGGCGAAGCCTCTACACGTTCTGGCGGCGCACCTCGCCGCCGCCGTCGATGGTCACCTTCGACGCGGTGTCCCGTGAAGTCTGCACGGCCCGGCGCGACGTGACCGCCACCCCGCTCCAGTCGCTGGTGCTGCTCAACGATCCGCAGTTTGTTGAATCGGCGCGCGTGCTCGCCGCGCAGCTGCTGACCCGTTTCGGCGACGACGAGGCCGCACGGAACCGTGAGGCATTCCGTGCGTTGATCGGCCGGCCGCCTGACGGGACGGAGTCGGGCATCCTCGCGCGGCTCTTCGCCGAGCAGCGGGATCTGTTCGCCAGGAACCCCGGCGAGGCCGCGAAGCTGCTCGCCGTCGGCGAATCGCCATCGGACGAAACCTTGCCACACGGCGACTTCGCGGCGATGACGACCCTCGTGAACGCGATCATGAACTTCGATGAATTCGTGGTGGTCCGATGATCGAGAGACCCTGCGCGCAGTGCGCCGGCGCGCTCCCGGCCGCCGGCATGTCGCGGCGCAGCGTGCTCAACCGCTTCGGCATGGGGCTGGGCGGCATCGCGCTCGCCAGCCTCGTCAACCCCGCTCGCCTGTTCGCCGCCTCCCCACCGCAGGCCGCGGACCGGGATCGCGGCATCCTCGGCGGCCAGCTTCATCACGCCGCACGGGCGAAGCGGGTGATTTACCTGTTCATGGCCGGAGGGCCCTCGCAGATCGAGACGTTCGACTACAAGCCCCTGCTCACGGATCGTAACGGCGAGCAGCTGCCGGATTCCGTGCGGCAGGGGCAGCGGCTCACGGGCATGTCCGGGAACCAGGCGTCGCTGCCGCTGGCAGGCTCGCAGTTCGGATTCGGGCGGCATGGCCGCAATGGCACGTGGGTCTCCGACCTGCTGCCGCAGACGGCCAGGGTCGTCGACGACCTGTGCATCGTCCGCTCCATGTTCACGGATGCGATCAATCACGACCCCGCGATTACGTTCTTCCAGACCGGCTCGCAGATCGCGGGCCGCCCGAGCCTGGGATCGTGGATTCATTACGGGCTCGGCAGCGACAACGACAACCTGCCGGCGTTCGTCGTCCTCATCACACCCGGCAAGGTGGATCAGCCTCTGTACTCCCGGCTGTGGGGCGGCGGGTTCCTTCCGGCCCGCCACCAGGGGGTGCAGTTCCGGAGCGGCAAGGACGCCGTGTTGTACCTGACGAATCCCGACGGGGTGACGCGCGAGAGCCGCCGGCTGGTGCTCGATCGGCTGGCGGAGCTGCACGCGCACGCCGCCGAGCGGCTTGGCGACACGGAGGTGGACGGGCGCATCGCGCAGTACGAGATGTCGTACCGCATGCAGGCGAGCGTCCCGGGCGTGATGGACATCTCGACCGAAACACCGGAAACGCTCGCGCTGTACGGAAAGGATGCGAGCACCCCCGGGACGTTTGCCGCCAACTGCCTGCTCGCGCGCCGCCTCGCCGAGCGGGGCGTGAAGTTCGTCCAGCTCTATCATCAGGGCTGGGACCAGCACGACAACCTGCCGCGCAACATCCAGAGACAGTGCGAGGAAACCGATCGGGCGAGCGCGGCGCTCATCACGGACCTGAAGCAGCGCGGGATGCTCGACGACACTTTGGTCGTCTGGGGCGGGGAGTTCGGGCGCACGAGCTATTCGCAAGGCAAGCTGACGGCGACCAACTACGGGCGCGACCACCATCCTCGCTGCTTTACCGTCTGGATGGCTGGCGGCGGGGTGAAGGCCGGCCTGGTCCACGGCGCCACCGACGAATTCAGCTACAACATCACCGAAGGCGGCGTCCACGTGCACGACTTCCAGGCGACGTTGCTGCATCTGCTGGGAGTGGATCACGAACGCCTGACGTATCTCCACCAGGGGCGGCGTTTCCGCCTCACGGACGTCCACGGCGAGGTGGTCAAGGCCCTGCTGGCCTGAAGACTGGAGGCGCGCGGCTGGATTCGCTTTCGTCAGCGCTTCGGCGCGTCGACCAGCGCCGCGTACATCATCGTGGAGAAGAGGCTGAAGACGTCGTGCTCGTTGTGCGGAAAGTGCTGGGCGAACAGCAGCGCCATGGTCCCCTCCTCGGGGTCGATGTTGAAGTAGGTGCTCGCCGCGCCGCTCCACCCGAACTGCCCCGGCGAGCCCAGCGGTCCGCCGTGCGCCAGGTGCCGCCGCACGGCGCCCCCCAGCCCGAACCCGTCCGCGCCATTGTCCGTCGTCGGCCGATCGAGGAAGAGCAGGTGGTTGCTGCGCATCGACTGAACGGTCTTGCGGCCCAGCAGGCGCACACCGTCGAGCTCACCGCCGTTCAGCAGCATCTGGCCGAAGCGGGCGTAGTCGTCGATCGTCGAGAACAGGCCGCCGCCTCCTGACGGGAAGCCCCGCCCCTCCGCGTCTGGGTACGGCAGCGGATCCTTGACGGGCTTGGACGTGGCGAGCAGCGGTCCTTGCGGGATTGCGAGCCTGCCAGCCTTGTCCTTTGCGTACAGCACCGCCAGCCGGCTGCGCTTCTCTGCCGGCACGACGAAGGCGGTGTCCTGCATCCGCAGGGGGCCGGTGATGCGGTCGCGCACGAAGGCCTCGAAGGGCTGACCCGACACCTTCTCGACGATGGCGCCGAGCAGATCGGTGTTGATGCCGTAGCGGAAGCGCTGCCCGGGCTCCTCCGCGAGCGGCAGCCTGGCGGCGCGCTCGAGGAATGCCGTCATCGTTGGCGCGCTGAACAGATCCGCCTGATGGTAGAGCCGGTCGATGGGAGCCTGGCCGAAACCGTATCCGTACCCGGATGAATGCGTGAACAGATGGCGGACCGTGATGGGTGCCTTCGCGCGGACGAGCATCGGCCGCCCCTCGGTGCGCCCGGTGAAGACCTTTGGCTCCGTGAGCGCCGGCAGGTACTGGCCGATCGGATCGTTCAGCCGGAGCCTGCCCTCTTCCACCAGCATCAGCGCGGCGACGGAAGTGACGATCTTCGACATCGAGTAGATGCGGAATATGGTGTCGCGCTCCATCGGCAGGCTGGCCTCGCGGTCGCGGAGTCCGAGGCTCCTGACGTCCACCACGCTGCCGTTTCGCGCAATCAACGTCACGAAGCCGGAAAAATGTCCCTCGTCGATCAGGGTCTGGAGGCGGGTGTGCAGGCGCTGGAGGCGCTCGGCGGAAAAGCCGGCGGCCGCCGGCGCCGCGTCCGGCAACCGGGGCGACTCGCGGGCGTAGCCGACCAGCGACACAGCAAGCGCCACGGCGGCAAGAGTGGAGGCGGTTCGTCTCAGCATGGCGCGCATTGTACGACTGTTCGGAACGGCCGCAACGCCTGCCCGCCGTCATTCGCGAGCGTCACGCACGCACGCGATGGCCGGCGCGGCCGGCATCCGCCCCATCGAGTTCCTGCGAGGCCCGCGGCAGGTGAACTGTCACGACGGTGCCGGTTCCCTCCGCGGGGACCGCGGCAATCGTCCCGCCGTGCTGTGCCACGACCTGCGCCGAGATGCTCAAGCCAAGACCCAGTCCCGGCGCATGTGCCAGTGCTTCGGGGGCTCGATACGAACGATCGAAGATTTTCGGCAAGGCATCAGGAGAGATGCCGATGCCGTGGTCTCGCACACGAAGCAGCGCCTGATGGTCGTCCGAACAGACGGAGACTTCGACTGCGCCTCCGCCAGGCGAGTACTTGATCGCGTTGTTCACGAGGTTTTCGAGGACTCGTTGCAGCCGATCGGCGTCCGCCCTCACGAGGACAGGGCGGTCTGGAACGGCAAGGATCACGGGGTGGCGTTCGGAGAAGCGGTCCATCATGTGGACGATTGGCGAGACCAGGGTCCGCAGGTCGTGAATCGCCAGGTCCAGCTCGAATCCGTCGGATTCGAGCGCCTGGGCGTCGGAGAGCGTCCTGACCAGCGAGGTCGCCCGTGCGCTCGCCGTCTCGAGACGGCCAAGCAGCCGCGACCAGTCCACTTCCGACGTCGCGCTGCGTTGCCTTGCAAGCTGCACCGTACCGCTCAGGACGGACAATGGTGTGGCGAGGTCGTGGCTGACGGTGGCAATCAGGCGATCGCGGTCTTCGCGGGCTCGCCGCTCGCGCTCTGCCGCATCCTGCGCGACGACTCGTGCCGTCTGCGCCCGAGTCACGAGTCCGCTCACCACGACGGCGACGATCGCGAACAGTGCGAGATCCAGCACGTCCCGATACCCGGTGATGGTCGGCCTGCCGATGGGCTCGCGCAGCAGCACGTTGTCCGCCAGCACCGACGCAACGGCGGCCACGGCGGCCGGACCCAGACCCCAGGGGATCGCCACGCCGAGCACCAGCAGGACAACCAGGTGTTCGAACACAAACGGCGGCAGGCGCAGCCACGACACCGCGTAGGTGAGTGCGACGGGGGCGGCGAGCGCCGCTGCATAACCGACGACGCGGAGCGCGAGCGCCCGGCCAGGCGCCAGTAGTGTCATCGTTGGGATCTTACTTCGCAGGTCGGCTTCGAGTGAGCCGGAATCCAGAGGAGGCGGCGCTATTGATTCATCACGAATGCGGCAAGCCGTCCGCCGGCACCGGCAATGACGTACTGCAGGCCGTCGAGCTCATACGTGATGGGACCGTTCGTCACGCTGTTGCCGAGGCGCGCGTTCCAGAGCGGCTCACCGGTGGTGGCGTTGTAGGCGCCGATGCCGCCGGCAGCCGCATTGAAGAGGACGTTCCCGGCCGTGGTCAACAGACCGGAGTTCCCGCCGTAGCGGGGCATGCTCCAGCGCACCTTGCCGGTCCTGTAATCGATCGCCTTCAACTGGGGCTGCTCGGTGTAGCCCCCTCGGTCCGTCCCGCCCCAGCCCATCGGATTGTCGCTGGGGTCGTAGATGTACCACACGCTGAAGGCCCGGGTGGCATTGACGTAGAACAGTCCCGTCTGCGGACTGAAGCTCGGCGGGAACCAGTTGGTCGCGCCGCCCTGATTGGGCGTCACGAGCGCGCCGGCGATTTGCGGACGTTTCTCCGGATTCGGAATCGGCTGGCCCTTCGCGTCGTAGTCGAGCATCCAGTTGGTCTTGACGTACTCGGTGGACACGAGCGCCTTGCCGGTCGTGCGGTCGAGCAGAAAGAACTGGCCGTTTCGTGATGCCTGCGCCAGCAGCTTGCGCGGCTGCCCGTCGATTGTGCCGTCGAACACCACGGCGGTCTGCGTGGCGTCCCAGTCGTGGGTGTCGTGCGGCGAAGCCTGGAAATACCAGACCATCTTTCCCGTGTCGGCGTCCAGGGCCACGATCGACGCCGTATACAGGTTCGCGCCTTCGCGGTTCTTGAAGGCCACGACCGGCTGCGGGTTCCCGGTGGTCACGTAGATGTGATTGAGCGCAGGGTCGTAGGTGATGGGCTGCCACGTCATGCCGCCGCCGTGCCTCGCCATGTCCAGGCTTGGCCATGTGTCGAGACCGGGCTCGCCTTCCTTCTGCGGTGTGACGTACCAGCGCCAGATCAAGTCGCCGGTCTCGGGGCTCCGCGCCTCGAGGTAGGCGGGCACATCCAGGTCGTCTCCGCTCGGTCCGAGGATCAGTTTGTCCTTCACGACGACCGGCGCAATCGAGCCGTAGTACATCATCTCGAGCGAACAGAACTCCTTCGCCCATTTCTCCGCGCCCGTCCTGATGTCGAGCGCGACCAGGTTGCAGTCGGTCGTGACGAAGTACACGGTGCTGCCGAGTACCGCCACGCCGCGGTTGCCGATCTGGATGCCGCCGCGGCTTCTGGGGAAGGTGTAGTGCCACAGCTCGCGAGCCGTGCGCGCGTCGACGGCATATACGTGATTCGGCGTCGTGAAATACAGCACGCCGCCGATCTGCAGCGGCGTCGCCTTGATCGTCCCCGGCGCGGGCAAATCGTAGATCCAGGCCAGGCTCAGGTGCTTGACGTTGGAAGCAGTGATCTTCGTCAGGCTGCTGAACCGGCGTCCGGAGTAGTCGCCGTTGTAGGTCGGCCACGAGCCGGTGGACGGTTTCTCGATCTGGGCCAGCGTCAGGCCGCTCGAGCCGTCCGATGCTGCACGCGGCGGCGGGGGCTGCTGCGCCGCCAGTGTCGCCGCGAGAAGCACCGCGCCGCAGACATGAACGAGGGCTCTCATTTCAGCGTCTCCAGGTAGGCGACCAGGTCGTGAATCTGCTTGTCGCCGACGCGATCGAGCAGGTCGATATGGGCCTGCAGCGGATTGGTCTTCGTGACCTTCATGCCGGGCGCGCGACGAACCACACGGACGATGCCGTCCGATTCGCGCAGCGTGATATAGAAGTCGCTCTCTTCCACCAGCACCCCGGAAATCGCGCTGCCCGACGCCGGGGCGATCGTTACCGTGACGGCGTTCCGATCGGCGGCAGCCGCGGCGTCCGGGGGCCCTCCGCGGGCCCCGCGCCCACGTCCGCGTCCTCCGCCTCCGGGGAACAGCATGCGCTGCTGCAGGTCAACGGGTGCAGGAATGCGCGTGGCAACGCCCGCGAGGTTCCGGGTGGTGGCGTTGTGACACGTGGCGCACCCACCCTCGCCATTGAAGTACGCCTCCCCGGCTCTGGGATCGCCGACGACGATGTCGCCCACCGTGAACAGTGGAGATCCGCGCATCGTGTCGTTGACGCGCTGCCGGAGGAAGTTGGCCAGCGCGACGACCTCCTCGTCTGCGAACGACGCGCTCGGCTTCTGGCTTTGCGTCGGGTGACCTGCCTTCAGGAACGGCCCGAGGACACTGCCCGCCACCGCAGCGCTCCGATCGAAGTTCACGATTTTGGTCCGGATGATGTTCGGCCCCGTGTCCGAACCTCGCGCCTGCGAGCCGTGGCAATCGATGCAGTGGCTCGCCCAGAGCGCGCGGCCTCGGTCGTGCGCCGCCGGGTCCACAACCGGAGATCGGGCGATCTGGGGCACCGCGGACGGCTGGCCTGGCGCCGCGGCGCCACGGCCCGGGGCCTGTCCGGCAGCACCGCCGCGGCCCGCGGGCTCCTGTGCCGGAAGCAACACCCCGGCGCACAACCCGACCGCCATCCCTATCCAGACCTTGTGAAACGCGCCCACATGCATCCGGGATCCTCCGACTGGATGAACATTATCTCCCGCCCTGGGACTCGCCGTGTCACCGAATACCTGAGCTATGAACCGCCGAGTTCTGCGTGCACGGTCCTGGTACCCAACGATAAAATGTGGTGCTGGAGGCAAAGCATGGCCGAGCTGTCCATCGTCTGCACGTTGGGGCCGGATGCCCTCCGCGCTCGCCGCGAAGGGCTTCTTTCCGACCTGCTGCGCCAGGCCGCCGATCGCGAGCAGCTTCCGGAGGGCCTTCGCCTCCGATTTGTGCCGACCAGCGAAACCCTCGCGACGATTGTCCGGGCCGTGGAGGCGGAGCGCCGCTGCTGCCGGTTTCTCCGTTTCGGAATCACTGTTGAACCTGATGGCGGTCCGATGTTCCTGGAACTCAGCGGTCCTTCAGGCACGCGCGAGTTCCTCGCGGCCCTGCTGGAGGTGTGAGTACCAACATCGCCGTATTCGCGCTCGCGGCGTTTTTCGAGATCGCGGGTTGCTTCGCGTTCTGGCTGTGGATGCGCCGTGGTGCCGCACCGGTCGTCGTCCTGCTGGGCATTGGCAGCCTGATCGCGTTCGGTCTCATTCTCACGCGCATCGATTCGGCGTTTGCCGGACGGGCATACGCCGCCTACGGGGGAATCTACATCGCGGCGTCGCTCCTCTGGCTGTGGGTGATTGAAGGTCAGGCGCCGACGAGAACCGACGTGATCGGCGCCGCGCTCGCCGTGATCGGAGCGCTGGTGATCATCGGCTTCGCCGCGCGAACGCGCTGACAGGAGAGTATACGTATATCGAGCTCGAGATCGACTAGGTGCGGTACAACGTCCAGGACGACACGCCAACCTCCGTATGTGAGCAGCGGGTCATTTCAGAAGCCACGGTTGCCCGCGAATGGACGATTGCAAAGGCTTGGCTTAGGGCCAACCTCTCCGATCCACTTGCGTTCCAAGCCTTGCGGGGCGTCTATCCCCGGAACGAGCGCTTCTCCCTAACGCCGACACGGGGGTGACTATGTCGGATCCTGAGGTCGACCGCGCGTGGACGCAAAGGACGGTTGTCGCCTCGGTTGATCGTGATCGTCAACGCGTGGCTTCATGAGAC
>JALZOC010000510.1 GCA_030857365.1 Acidobacteriota bacterium | reverse complement strand
GTGTAGTACGCCTCGCGCCGTCCCGTCAGCGCCACGACCGTGCAGTGATGGTAGTCATCGTTCCAGAGCGCGTCGAGGCCAAAGCCGCCCGCCTCCGGACGGCGAACGAGCCGCGTGTCCTGCGGCTCGTTCTCGGCGATGACGTACGTGCGCCGGTCGCCCGCGGCCGCACGGACACTCCGCGCAATCGCCACCAGCACGTGCTCGGTCGAGGCGTCGTGGATGTCCTGGGTCGCATCCAGCCGCAGGCCGTCCAAATGGAACTCGCGGATCCAGTAAGCAGCGTTTTCCACGAAGAACGCGCGTGCAGGCTGCGGCCCCTCGAAGTTGATGGCCTGCCCCCAGTCGTTCTTGTAGCGATCGGTGAAGTAGTCGGGGGAGAAATCCGCCAGGTAGTTGCCGTCCGGACCCAAGTGGTTGTACACGACGTCGAGAATGACGCCGACGCCGAGCGCGTGGGCGCGATCGACGAACGCGCGGAGATCGTCGGGCACGCCATACAACCGTGTGGGTGCGTACAGGTTGACGCCGTCATAGCCCCACCCGAACTGCCCCGCAAAATCCGCGACAGGCATCATCTCGACGGCCGTGACGCCGAGGTCGGCGAGGGCCGGCAATTCCGCCATGGCGGCCCTCCAGGTCCCTTCCGACGTGAAGGTGCCGACGTGCATTTCGTACACGACCTGCCCCGTGGGAGCCACGCCGTTCCATCCAGCGTCCGTCCACCGGAACGCCAGCGGGTCGACGATCTCGGATGGCCCATGAGGCCCCTCCGGCTGGAACCTGGACGCGGGGTCCGGCCGGCGCAACGTGCCGTCCAGCGTGAACCAGTAGCGCGTGCCCGCAGCAACGCCTCGGATCGCCCCCGCGAACACACCGCTCTCGTCACGAGCCAGCGGGTAGGCGGCGCCGCCCTCGATGGTGAACTCCACACGCGCACGGGCGGGTGCCCAGACGCGGACCGAGGCGGTGCCGTTGGTCTCGATCTCGACTCCGACCGACAGCCGGCGTTTCTCAGACACTCGTGACATGAGGGCGAGTCGTCAGCGCTGCGCGCTCCGACGCTCCCGGCCCGCCAGACGTGCCACCTCTGCGGCCAGCTGCGCCGGCTCGACTGGCTTGGGCAGGTCGCGATGAACCTCGGCGAGCAGCTTTCCAAGGCGCTTGTCCGTTCGCCCGAAGCTCGTGAGGGCGGCCGCGGGAATCCTCCCGCCGCGCTCCGCGTCGAGCGACTGGATCTTCCCGATGAGCGAGTACGAGTCGTGCTCCGCCGAGCCGCTGTCGCTGACGAGCACGTCGGGCCTCCAGGACTCCAGCGCCTCGAGGGCCTCCGCGATGGTGGCCGCCGTCCGCACCGTGGCTCCACGCTGCTGGAGCACGGTACGCAGCAGCTCGCGCCCGTCGTGATCTTGATCCAGCACCAGGACCTTGAGGGCGTCGAGCGGCGCCGACGTCACCGCTTGCACGATGGCGGCGTGCGCGGGTACATGCCGCGCGAGAAGTTCAGCCGGCTGGAGCGGGAACATCGCGGTGAAGATCGCGCCCGGGCCCGTGGCGGCATTGCGCGCCTCGATCTCGCCTCCGTGCAGTTCCACCAGCTCGCGCACGAGCGCCAGACCCACGCCAAGCCCCCCGGCCGCGCGCGTGGGGGACGGATCCGCCTGGCTGAACCGGTCGAAGATGCGCGGCAGAAACTGGGGATCGATGCCGCGGCCGCTGTCCCGCACGACGAGCCGGGCATGCTCACCCTCCGCATCGAGCGTGAGATCCACGGTCCCGCCGCGCGGCGTGAACTTGATGGCGTTCGCGAGCAGATGCCAGGCGATCTGCCGCAGCCGCATCTGGTCGCCCAGGACGACGACGGGATTGTCGGGGAGGGAGACGGTCAGGACGACGTCTTTGGCCCGGGCGGCGGCCTCCGCGGCGTGGCGTGCCTGCTGGACCGCGTCGCCGAGGGCGGTAGGATGCGGATCCAGCTGCAGTTGACCGGTGAGGGCTTTCGACACGTCGAGCAGGTCGCCGGTGAGTTGTGCCTGTAATCTGGCGTTCCGCTCGACGGACTCGAGGCCGCGGGCGGCTGTGGCCTCGTCCAGCTTCCCGGTTCGCAGCAGGTGGACCCAGCCCAGGACGGCGTTCAGCGGGGTGCGCAGCTCGTGCGACACCGTCGCCAGGAACTCGTCCTTCATCCGGTTCGCCGCTTCCCCCTCGCGCCGGGCGGCCTGCGCGGCGCTGGCCTGCTGCTCGGCGTTGCGCCGGGCCGCGCGAAGCTCGGACACGACGACCGTCAGCAGCAGCCCCTGCACCACGAACAACGCCAGATGCATCGGCTCGGCGACAGTCGCCGAATGCCGGCCCTCATAGGCACCGAGCAGCGCGCCCAGGACCGTGCCCGCCAGCGCCGGCCCCGTCCCGCCGAACCAGGCGCACGCCATCACGGCCGTTCCCAGCAGCAGGAACCTGCTGCCGTCGTCGATCATGTCACCAGCGGCCCAGCACGCCGCAAACACCAGAGCAACGCCGGCGAGCGCTATCGCGAAACGGAGGAAGGGCGTAAGTGACTGGAATGGGTACGCATCTGCCGCGCCTTTCATGGGTAATCACGCACTTCGAGGACCGCTGCTGCTCAACAACTCACACCCGTGCGTCGCAACCCACGTGCCACGAGTCAATTGCCGGGGAAGTCGGGAGGGTCCTCCGCGGCTGCTACGTCCGGAGCCTCGACGGTGTCCTGATCAGCGGCTGAGCTCGAGCCGGGCGCGAGGTCGGGGCTGTCGGCCGACACCGCCTGGACGGGCCCGAGGATGCCGTCGATGAGGCCGTACTCCTTCGCGCGCGCCGCATCGAGGTAGAAGTCGTTCCGCTTCGTGTCGCGGATGATCTGCCGCAGGGGTTTGCCCGAGCGCTCGGCGAGAATGCGGTAGATCTGCCCCTGCATCTGCTTCAGCCGGTCGAGGTGCTGCGCCGCGGCCGTGGTGGATTGCCAGCCCGCCCACTTTGCGGGCTCATGGATCATGATCCAGGAGTGGGGGAACGAGAGTCGCCGCCCGGGACTGGCGGCCTGCAGCACAATCGAGCCCATCGAGTAGGCCATCCCCTGGACCACGATCGTGACTTCGATGCCCTGCGCGACCAGGTGCCGGATGGCATCGTGAATCGCCAGGCCATCTGTGACGTTACCGCCTGCGCTGTTGATGTAAATCGTAATCGGGCGCGCGCTGTCGTTGGCGAGCTCGCGGAGGCGTTCAATCGCGGTGCGCGCGGTGTCCTTCTCGATGTCGCCGATGAGGTAGATGTCGCGGAGG
>JALZOC010000509.1 GCA_030857365.1 Acidobacteriota bacterium | reverse complement strand
GCCGGCAGCGACGATTCGCCTGGCGGGAACGCGCCCCCCCGGATCGCGCCAGTTCACCTGGACGTACGCGTTGACCTCGGCTTCCTACGCCCTGTCAGTGCACTCCGGCGACGAACGCGCGCCGGCGACGCAGTGGGTAGAAGCTGATTCACGGAGCACTGCGATCGCGCTCGATGCCGTGCAGGACGCTGCGACGGGTCTCGATCTCGCGATCGACTACGTCGTGCTCGGCTTCACGCACATCGTTCCGGGAGGGATCGATCACGTGCTGTTCGTGCTCGGCATTTTTCTGCTCAGCCGTCGGGTTCGTCCCGTCCTGATGCAGATCACGGCCTTCACCGTCGCGCACTCGATCACGCTGGGACTCAGCATCTACGGGATCGTCTCCCTGCCCTCCTCCATCGTCGAGCCGCTGATAGCCGCATCAATCGCCTACATCGCCATAGAGAACGTGGTGGTGAGGGACGTCAAGCCCTCACGTGTGTGGCTCGTCTTCGCCTTCGGCCTGTTGCACGGATTGGGATTCGCGGGCGCGCTCCGGGAGGTTGGCCTGCCTCGCTCCGAGTTCCTCACGGCCCTTCTGGCGTTCAACGTCGGAGTCGAGCTGGGACAACTGGCGGTGATTGGCGCAGCGTTCGTGCTGGTGGGTTACCGGTTCGGGGGACGTTCCTGGTACCGCCGCCGCGTGGTGCTTCCCGCCTCGGCGTGCATGGCCTGTTTCGGTGTTGTCTGGACGCTTCAGCGTCTGCATCTGATCTGACCGCGAACAGCAGCCCGGGGCGGCGCATGTCCCTCCTTGATCCGAACCGCGGCCAGTGACACACTCACCAGGCCCGGATTCGAAGGGCGGTGGGCCTCTGGAATGACTGATCTGACGCGATCCCTCGCGATCGGCTGCGCCGCGGCCTTCCTGGCGGGCTCGGGCTACATTCGCGCTGATTTCCAGGCGATCCCGTCTGCGGCCCAGGAGCGCGTCGACTTCACCCGCGACATCCAGCCAATCTTCGAGACCCACTGCGCCGAATGTCACGGGCCGAAGAAGGGCCGGGCCCGCTTGCGCCTGCACGCCCCGGAGTTCATCCGGAAGGGAGGCGAATCCGGGCCGTTGATAGTTCCCGGCAAGAGCCACGACAGCCTGCTGATCCGCCGGGTCTTCGGCCTGGACGGCGAAGATCAAATGCCGCTCGACGCCGATCCGCTGCCGGCGGAAGCGCTCGCCCGGCTCCGCACGTGGATCGACCAGGGAGCGCCTGGCCCCGGCGGCGAGCCGCTGTTCGGTGCCACGGCCACCGCGGCGGACGCGGTGGAGGAGCACTGGGCCTATGTGAAGCCCGCGCGTCCCGGACTGCCGGCGGTCAGGACCGAGGGATGGGTGCGCACACCGATCGACCGGTTCGTGCTTGCGCGGCTCGAAGCGGAGAAGCTCGCCCCTTCGCCGGAGGCGGCGCGGACGACGTTGCTCCGGCGCGTCGCGCTCGATCTCACGGGCCTTCCTCCCGCTCCCGGGGAGATCGACGCCTTCATGGCGGATACGTCAGCAGACGCCTACGAACGGGTCGTCGATCGTCTGCTGGCCTCGCCCCATTACGGGGAGCGGTGGGCGCGGCCGTGGCTCGACCTGGCGCGCTATGCGGACACGAACGGGTACGAGAAAGACAACCGGCGCGCCATCTGGAAGTACAGGGACTGGCTCATCGAAGCGCTCAATCGGGACCTGCCATTCGACACGTTCACGATCGAACAGATCGCGGGCGACATGCTGCCCACCCCCACGCCCGAGCAGAAGATCGCAACCGGCTTCCATCGCAACGCGATGACCAACGAGGAAGGCGGCGTGGACCCGGAGGAGGCACGGTACGAAGTGCTCGTGGATCGCGTCAACACGACCGCCACCGTGTGGCTCGGGACGACCCTCGCGTGCGCCCAGTGCCACAACCACAAGTACGATCCGTTCAGCCAGAAGGACTACTTCCGGATGCTGGCCTTCTTCGCCAACGCCGACTACGACAGCCGGACGTTCGGCGACGGCACGCGCCACTCGGAACCCACACTGGACCTTGCGACGCCCGAACAGGAAGCGGCGCGCAAGAAGCAGCAGGCCGAGATCGACAGGCTCGACCTCGAACTGAAGACACCGACACCGTCGATCCTGGCGGCACAGGCGCAGTGGGAGGGGGAGATGCGGTCGGCGTTCGCCGGCTGGACGCGGCTCCCTCCTGCGACCGTGAGCGCCACCGGCGGCGCCGTGTTGACGGTCCTGCCGGACGGTTCCGTGCGGGCGTCCGGCGCGAACCCGAAGCTCACGTCGTACACGCTGACCGGCGCGACGACGATGGAGGGAATCACTGCCGTAAGGCTCGAGGCGCTGCCCGACCCGTCGCTGCCGAAGGGGGGCCCCGGGCGCGACGGCTACGGCCACTTCAGGGTGACCGGCATGGAGGTGGCGATCGCTCCGGTGGCCGGGGCCCCGCTGGAGAGCGAGCCCGTGCGATTCGACACGGTGAAAGTGGACGATTCCGCAACGCCGTTCGAGCCTGCTGAACTCCTGGCCGCCCGGACCGGCGCTGCCGACCGCCCGCGTGCGTCGTGGGCGATCAATGCGATGCGGGACCCCGAGCGCATGCCGCGCCACGCCGTCTTCGCGTCGGCTGTGCCATTCGGCTTTGCGGGCGGCACGCGCATCACGATCCGGACCGACCATCTGGATGGAACCATCGGACAGGGCATCGGCCGCTTCCGCCTGTCGCTGACGAACGCACCGAATCCTCTCGAGGGCGCCGATCTGGCGCCGCGGCTGCGGCGGGTTCTGAACATTCCCGCCGGCGAACGGACTCCCGCGCAGACCGAGGAGATCGCGGCGGCCTTTCGAGCCGCCAGTTCGCTGCTGAAGCCGGCCCGCGAGGCGCTCTCGGCCGCGCGGAAGGGGCTAGCCGCGCTGGAGATTCCATCCACGCTCGTCATGCGCGAGCGCCCGGGCTTCGAGCGCCCCTCGTACGAGTTGCGGGTGCGCGGCAGCTTCGCCGCCAAGGCCGAGCGCGTGCATGCCCGCACGCCCACCGCTCTCCACCCGATGCGCGACGATCTGCCCGTCAACCGGCTGGGGCTCGCGAAATGGCTCGTCGACGAGAGCAACCCCCTGGTCGCGCGAGTTGCGGTGAATCGCTTGTGGGAGCAGGTATTCGGGCGGGGGCTCGTCGAAACGAGCGAGGATTTCGGTACGCAGAGCGCGCCCCCGTCCCATCCCGAACTGCTCGACTGGCTCGCCACGGAGCTCGTCGCGAAGCGCTGGAGCCAGAAAGCCATG
>JALZOC010000508.1 GCA_030857365.1 Acidobacteriota bacterium | reverse complement strand
GAGCGCGAGAGGCAGCGCGAGGGCGAACCCGGCCATCTTCACGACGAGCTGCACCACGTTCACCCACGCAGACGTCAGGAGCCCGCCGGCGGTGAAGTAGATCGTGATGAGCCCCCCGCCCAGCAGGCATCCCGCGGCCCAGGGCAGGCCCACGACAACGCTCAGGATCGTAGCGATCGCGATCAGTTGCCCCGCCATGATGAAGATGGCGCCCACCCACAGGAGCGCCGCGATCGCAGTGCGGACCTCGACGCCAAAGCGGAATTCGAGGAAGTCTCCGACGGTCCGCAGATCGTGCGCCGCGGCAGCCCGCCGCATCGCGGGTCCGATCCACAACGCCAGGATGATATTTCCGATCGCGGCCGAGCCGACCCACCACACCGCCGACAGCCCGTCCGCGTATCCGAGTGCCGCCGCGCCGACGGTGGAGCCGGCGCCGATGTTGGCCGCCAGCATCGTGCTGAAGAGCAGCCCCGGACCGAGGGACCGCCCCGCGACGAAGAAGTCGCGCGCCGTGCGGACCCGGCGTCCGATCCAGATCCCGAGCGCAACCTGCGCCAGCGAGTACGCGATGAGCAGGAGAAGGTAGTACATCTCGTCGGTCCGGACAGCTCGCGACTGTACCGAAAACGCCGGCGGTTTGACAAACGACAGCAACGTGTCACGCACGTGACGCGCACGTGACGGGCGGCACGTGATCCCGCGGAATGCAGTATCGTTCGAGCAAGGCGCCGTCGCGCAGCTGAAGCTGCGCGCGACGTACCCGGCAGGCATGAGCGCTATGTACGCCTTGATCATCGCACTCGTCGCGGCCATCGCCGCGGTGTGGAGTCCATCGGGGCACACCCGGTCCGCCGCCGCCAGCGGCGCGCCGGCGCGCGCGCAGAAGGCGACGGCACCTGCCCGCGCGGGTTCCGGGAACACGACGCTCACTGCGATTGAGGGGATCAAGGTCGGACACTTCACCCTGGCCGAACGCCCCACGGGCTGCACGGTGGTCCTGATCGAAGGGGGCGCCGCGGCGGGCGTCGAGGTCAGCGGCGGAGCGCCCGCGACGAGAGACACGGATCTGCTCCACCCGACGAAGATGGTCGAACGGATCTACGGCATCGCCCTCTCGGGCGGCAGTCTGTTCGGGCTCGCGACCGGCGACGGCGTCCTGCGGTACCTCGAGGAGCGGAACATCGGGATCACGTACGGCAACCGGCATATTCCCATCGTGCCCGGCGCATCGATCTTCGATCTGGGTGTCGGTGACGCTCGAATTCGTCCAACCGCCGACTGCGGGTACCGCGCGGCGCACTCGGCGACGTCTGCGCCTGTCCCGGAGGGGAGCGTCGGCGCCGGCGCGGGCGCGACGCTCGGCAAGCTGGGCGGCATGGCGCGCGCCATGAAGAGCGGCGTCGGCACGGCCGCCATCCGCATGGCCGACGGCGTGGTGATCGCCGCGCTCGTCGTCCTCAATCCCTTCGGTGACGTGATCGACCCGGCGACGGGAAGGGTCGTCGCCGGCGTTCGCTCGATCGACGGCAAGACGCTCGCGGACGCCCGCATCCTCATGCGCGCGGGCATGCCCGGGGCAACGGGCGGCGCCAACTCGGCCATCGGGGTCATCGCCACGAACGCGAAGCTCACCAAGGCGCAGGCCTCCTACCTGGCGCAGCTGACCGACGACGGGTATGCGCGGGCGATCTGGCCGATACACACGAGAGTGGACGGAGACGTCGTGTTCGCGATTGCCACCGGCACTCACACGGGCGACATCGACATGCTCACGCTCGGTGCCCTCGCCGCGGACGTGATGGCGGACGCCGTCATCCGGGCCGCGACGCAGGCGACCGGACTGCCCGGGCTGCCATCCGTCCGCGACCTCGGCTCGATGCGGGACCCCGTGAAACCGTGACCATCCGGAGGCGCGCGGTCCATCGGCGGGAGTTTCTGCGCGCCGCGGGTGCGGTCGGACTGTCGCGATTCCTGGCGGTCGCGCCCTCGGGGGCGCCGTTCGCCCGGCAGTCCGCACCCGCGATCATCACGGCTCCGGGTTCGCGGCCAGGCACGCCGTTCGGTGTTGCGGCCGGCGACGTCGCTGGGGGACGCGCCGTCATCTGGAGCCGGGCCGACCGTCCGGCCCGCATGCTCGTCGAGTACTCCACGACCGAGCGCTTCGTCGACGTGCGCCGCGTGCGCGGCCCGGCCGCCCTCGCGCCGGCCGACTTCACGGCACGGACCGTCCTCACCGAGCTGCCGCCGGGCCAGCGCATCTTCTACCGTGTCCTCTTCCAGGATCTAACCGATCTGCGCGCGTGGAGCGAGCCGGTCACCGGGAGCTTCAATACGCCCGCGGCCGCCGGGCGTGACCTCACGCTCGCATGGTCGGCCGACACGGTCGGGCAGGGATGGGGCCGCAATCCTGAGTGGGGCGGGCTGCGCATGTACGACACCCTGCGCCGGGCGCAGCCGGACGTCTTCCTCAACCTGGGAGACACCATCTACGCGGACGGACCGCTGCTGCCCGAGGTGACGCTGGACGACGGGACGACATGGAAGAACGTCGTGACGCCGGCGAAGTCCAAAGTCGCCGAATCCCTCGACGACTATCGCGGGTGCTACCAGTACAACCTCGGCGACGATCACATGCGGCGCTTCATCGCCGAGGTCCCGCAGATCCTGATGTGGGACGATCACGAGGTCCGCGACAACTGGTACTGGGAGCGGCGGCAGGACAGCGACCCCCGCTACCGCGAAGGCTCCGTCGCGCTGCTGGCCGCCCGGGGCCGGCAGGCATTCTTCGAGTACAACCCGCTTCCGCTCGTCGGCGACGATCCGGAGCGGATCTACCGCTCACTCCCGCTCGGGCCGCTCGTCGACGTCTTCGCGCTCGACATGCGCAGCTATCGCGGGGCGAACAGCGCGAACCGCCAGCCGGTCCTGGACGACTCGTCGCGCCTGCTCGGCGCGGTGCAGCTGCGCTGGTTGAAGGGAGCCCTGGCCGCGAGCACCGCCACCTGGAAAGTCATTGCGGCCGATGTCCCGCTCGGGCTGGTGGTCCGCGACGGCCGCGACGGCTTCGAAGCGGTCGCCAACCGCGAGGACGGGGCGCCGCTCGGGCGCGAACTGGAGATGGCGGACCTGCTGCGGTTCGTGCAGGATCGGCGCATCCGCAACACGGTCTGGATCACGGCCGATGTGCATTACTGCGCCGCGCACCACTACGATCCGTCGCGCGCGCGGTTCACTGCGTTCGATCCGTTCTGGGAGTTCGTCGCCGGGCCGCTGCACGCCGGGACGTTCGGGCCCGGCACGCT
>JALZOC010000507.1 GCA_030857365.1 Acidobacteriota bacterium | reverse complement strand
GGATTTCGTCAACGTGCGCGACGTCGCGCAGGCGAACTACCGGGCCGCCATGGCCCCGAACGTCTCCGGCGCCTTCAATGTCGGGGCGGGCTCGCGCATCTCGATCAACGATCTGGCGAGGCTCATGTACAACGCGCTGGGCCGCGAGCCGGACATCGAATACGGCCCGCCCCGGCCGGGTGACGTCCGCGACAGCCTCGCCGACACGAGCGCCGCGGAGCGCGCGTTCGCGTACCGCCCGACGGTGAAGCTGGAGGCCGGCATGGCCGAGTACCTGGAGTGGGCGTCACGCGCCCTGGTCGCGCGCTGATGCGGGTATTGATCCTGGGCGGTGGGGGCATGCTCGGGCACCGGCTTGCCCTGCGTTTTCGCGACGAGTTCGAAACGTGGGTGACGCTGCGCGGTTCCGCGCACGCGTACGCCCGGTACGGGCTCCTCGATACCGACCACGTTCTCCCGAATGTCGACGTACTGAACTTCGACGCCGTCGTCGGCGCGATCGCGCGCGTGCGGCCGGCCGCCGTGATCAACTGCATCGGGATCATCAAGCAGCTGGCCACGGCCCACGATCCGATTCTGAGCCTCACGGTCAACTCCTTGCTGTCGCACCGCCTCCAGCAGCTCTGCGTAGCGTGCGGATCCAGGCTGATTCACCTGAGCACCGACTGCGTATTCAACGGGCGCAAGGGCATGTACACGGAGGACGATCCCTCCGATGCGATCGATCTGTACGGCCGCACGAAATTCCTGGGTGAGACGAGCGGGTCAGGCGCGCTGACGCTCCGCAGCTCGATCATCGGGCGCGAGCTGGTGACCACGAGCGGCCTCGTCGAGTGGTTCCTGTCCCAGCGGGGTGGCCGCGTCGAAGGATATACTCGCGCCATTTACTCTGGATTCACGACGGACGAGATGGCGCGCATCATCGGGACGGTGCTGCGGGACCATCCGGACCTGACGGGGACGTGGCAAGTCTCCTCGGCTCCGATCAACAAACACGATCTGCTGCTGCTCATCCGGGACGCGTACGGGGTGCAGGTGAAAGTCGAGAAGAGCGATCGGATCCGGATCGACCGGAGCCTCGACTCGACGCAGTTCAGGGCGCGGACCGGTTACCTGCCGCCGGCTTGGCCCGAGATGATCGCGGAGATGGCCGCCGACGCGGGCCGGTACGAAACCTGGCGCGGCGCCACAGGGTAGACGATGTTCAAGAACAAGACACTCCTCATTACCGGGGGCACCGGCACGTTCGGGAACGCCGTGCTGAATCGGTTCCTCGACACCGACATCAGCGAGATCCGCGTGTTCAGCCGGGACGAGAAGAAGCAGGAGGACATGCGGCTCGGCTACAACAACGCCAAGCTGCGGTTCTATATCGGCGACGTGCGCGATTACGACAGCGTGGCGCCGGCGCTCGAGGGCGTCGACTACGTGTTCCATGCGGCGGCACTGAAGCAGGTGCCGTCCTGTGAGTTCTATCCGCTCGAGGCGCTCCGGACCAACGCGCTCGGGGCCGAGAACGTGCTCAACGCCTCCATGAACCGCGGGGTCGAGCGAGTGATCGTGCTGTCGACGGACAAGTCGGTGTATCCCATCAACGCCATGGGGATCTCCAAGGCCATGATGGAGAAACTGATGGTCGCCAAGGCACGGCTCGCGCGCCCCGGCGGCACCATCCTCTGCGGCACGCGGTACGGCAATGTCATGGCGTCGCGCGGCTCTGTGATTCCCCTCTTCATCCAGCAGGTGAAGGACGGCCAGCCGCTCACGATCACCGACCCCAACATGACGCGGTTCATGATGTCGATAGACGATGCCGTCGATCTCGTCCTCTTCGCGTATCAGCACGGCCAGCCGGGTGACATGTTCGTCCAGAAGGCTCCGGCCGCGACGATCAAGACGCTCGCGCTCGCGGTAAAGCAGTTGTTCGAGGCGCCGAACCCGGTGCGCGTCATCGGCACACGGCATGGCGAGAAGCTGTTCGAAACGCTCCTCACGCGCGAGGAGAAGGTAAAGGCGCAGGACATGGGCAGCTACTTCCGCGTTCCGGCCGACAACCGCGACCTGAACTACAACGTGTACTTCGCCCAGGGGCAGGAAACGCTCTCGCACGAGGAGGATTATCACTCCCACAACACGCGCCGGCTGGACGTCGACGGCATGATCCAGATGCTGCTGAAGCTCGATCTCGTCCGGCGCGAACTGGAGGGGTGGCGCCGCCGCGTCCGCGTCGCAGGCACGCGCGGATGAAGATCATGACGGTTCTCGGGACCCGTCCCGAGATCATCCGGCTGAGCCGGATCATTCCCCTCTTGGATGCCCACGCGTCGCACGTGCTCGTGCACACCGGCCAGAACTACGACGATCGGCTCAACGGGCTGTTCATGCGCGAGCTGAGCGTGCGCGAGCCCGACGTGCTCATGAACGTTCGCGCCGAAGGGTTCGGCGCGCAGGTCGGCCAGATTCTCGCGGGCATCGAGAGCGTCCTGCTGGAGCACCGGCCGGACCGGCTGCTGGTCCTCGGGGATACGAACAGCGGCCTGGCCGCGATCGTCGCCCGCCGGCTGGGCATTCCGGTGTTCCACATGGAGGCGGGAAACCGCTGCTACGACGACCGCGTACCGGAGGAAGTGAACAGGCGTATCATCGATCACAGCAGCACCGTGCTGATGCCGTACACGCAGCGGAGCCGGGAGAACCTGCTGGCGGAGGGAATTCCCGGCGCCCGCGTGTTGGTTACGGGCAATCCCATCCACCAGGTCCTCCAGTATCACGAGTCCGCCATCCGCTCCAGTACGTGTCTCCAGACACTCGGTCTCGATGAGCGGCGATACTTCCTGACGACTATCCATCGCGCCGAAAACGTCGACGCGGAAGACACGCTTCGCCAGCTCGTCACGGCATTCATTCAGCTCTACGAACGCTTCGGATTTCCTGTCGTGTGTTCGTTCCACCCGCGCACACGGGCCAAGGCAGCCAGGTTCGGCGTCGGGGTCGACCACCCAGGGCTCAGGTTCATCGAGCCGCTCGGCTTCTTCGATTTCGTCAGGCTGGAACGGTCGGCGTTCTGCATCCTCTCCGACAGTGGAACCGTCCAGGAAGAGGCCTGCATCTTCAGAGTGCCGAACGTGACGCTGCGCGAAGTGACCGAGCGTCCCGAGACCGTGGAGTGCGGTTCGAACCTGCTGTCCGGAACGAGGCCGGACGACATCGCCGCTGCAGTGACGCTGGCGACGAAGTCTCCCGTCAACTGGCAGCCGCCGCCCGAGTATCTGGCTCCGCTCGTCGCCGAAACCGTCGTCCGCATCG
>JALZOC010000054.1 GCA_030857365.1 Acidobacteriota bacterium | reverse complement strand
GACCAGGAGATGGCGCGTCGCCGGATCCGCCTTCAGAATGCGTGTCGCCTCCCATCCATCGACGACCGGCAACGAGAGGTCCATCAGGATCAGGTCGGGCGAGAGCGCACGCGCCTTTTCGACGGCTTCGCGCCCGTCGCACGCTGTCTGCACCCGAAACCCGGCGAAAGCCAGGTAATCCCGGTACATCTCCCGGGCGTCGTCGAAATCGTCAACGAGCAGGATGAGCGGTCCTTCCGCCGGTGCGCTCATCGATGTCCCGAGCGTTCGCGAATGAGGCTGGTGATGGCGAACTCGAGGTCCTCCGGGGAGCATGGCTTCGACAGCACGGCGTCGCAGCCGGCCCGGCGGGCCCGCTCAGGTTCCGCCGCGAACGCCGCGTAGCCGGTCACCGCAAGGACGGGCACGTCGCACAGCCGTGGGTCCTGCTTGATCCGCCGCGTGAGCTCGAACCCGTCGATTCCGGGAATGTTCAAGTCGGAAACGACGATGTCGGGCCGCAGTTGCTGGGCGCGTTCGAGCGCCTGGAGCCCGTTGTGAGCCTCCTCGACGCGGAACCCGGCCGCCCTGAGCCAGTCGGCGTACAGACGTCTCCCGTCGCGGTCGTCTTCCACCAGCAAGACGGTCAGACGGGTCTCTGCGGGTCCCAGTCCAGCTCCCGCCCCAGTATATCAACGAGCGGGCGGACAGCTGAGTCGCCTGGAGATTCAGGGCAGTTTGAGCACCTGGCCGGGTTTGATCATGTCGGGATTGCTGAGCTGGTCTTTGTTCAACTCGAAGATCCGCATATAGGCGTTGGCGTCGCCGAGGTGCTGTTTGGCAATTTTGCTCAGGGTATCGCCGGCCTTCACCGTGTACGTGCGCGCGCCCTGCGCAGCCGCCGCGCCGCCCGACGCCGCCGCGCCGCCACCCGTTACGGTGATTTCCGCCACGACCTCGTTCCGCCACTCGGGAATGGTCTTGATGGCGTTCCACAGCTCGTTCTTGTCGTCCTCACTTTTGACCGTTCCGACGAAGTGCAGCTTGCCGCCTTGTTCCTGTGCGCTGCCGTCAAACTTACCCTTCGCCGTCGATATCGCGTACGCGTATTTCTCACGCAATCCCATCGGTTTGACCTCCAGTGACCCTGCGGCTGCAATCGATGTTCCGCCCGGACCCTGTAGAATCCCGCAGAACCTTTCAGCGCCCCCGGATCCGCAATTCCGCAATCGACCAGTAGTAGATGCGCTCACGGCCGTGCTGCGTGAGCCGGAGGTGCCGTGCGGACCGGGGGGGAAACGTAAACGGGAGCGTCACCCGCAGCGGATCTTCGAGCGCGGCCGCAAACGCGATCATCCCGGTGCCGCCGGACCAGGCGCCCGACCAGGTCGCGCCGTCCACTGACGTTTCTATGGAAAGCTCACGCGGGAAGTCCGCGATGTACCCCGCGATGAGCATCTCGACGCCGTTCACCTCGCGCGTGCGGCCGAGATCGACGGTGATCGCATCGCCCGGCTGCTGTTCGCGCCCGGCATGCCAGCGCGTCAGGAGGTCGCCGTCGGTCATGCCACTGACGAGGGCGGCGTTCTCGGCGGCCGTGATCGAGCTGACAGGGAGCACTTCCCCGTCGATTCTCTCCAGATGAATGGTTCGGGGACCGCGCGGAACACGGTACGTCGTGTACTCGTCGTCCTGGTTCACCAGCTCAGCCTGGGGATGACTCGCGACGAAGCGCCGCCAGCGGGTGTCAAAGTCGCGCGCGTGATCCACGACGACCTCGATCACCCCCATGCTCGACAACCGCGTGAGCACACCGGGATCGCCCTGCTCGAGAAGATACCGGAGCGCCCAGTAGTGCGGCGCGAAATAGCCGCTGTAGCCGTTCACGACGGGTCGTCCATGCTCAATCGCCCGATACAACACGATCGGATCGTGCTCGGGATTGACGGGCAGTTCGAGGCGCGCGACGCCCCGGACGTGACTCGGCCGGGGAGCGGGCGCCCCGTGAAGTTCGACGGTGGCGGTCGGGAACGCGTCCACGATCAGCCCCGCGCACGCGAGCGCCGGAAGTGCCCTGGCCAGCCGCGGCCACCTCGCCGAGATCTGACGTAGCGCCAGGCCGGCGGCAACGGCCAGGCAAAGCGCGGCGAGCATCCAGAAGCGCGCCGGCACGCGGATCCCGTCGCCTCCCGGCAGTGCCATGAGCCACGCGTACGGAGCCTTGTAGATGACCGGACGGTCCATCAGCGTCGGCGCCGGCCCAAGCGAGAAGAGCCACATGACGACGGCGGCAAGCGTGTAGAACGCCAGAGGGGACCGGCGCCGCCACGCGCGTCGGATCGACGGGTGCAGCGCGCCGGCCGCGACGAGAAAGAGGATCGCCACCGACAGGGGTTTGTGCGCCGTGCCCACCGAGAGCAGCCGTACACCGGCAATCTCGATCTTCCACGTCCCGAACAATCCCGGTGACGCCGCGACCGCAAAGAAAATCAGCGAAATCGCGACGAGCACGCGCGGCGTCCGCAGAGGGCCGGTGTGCTCGCGTGCAGTGGCACTCCACCCGAGCGCCAGCCCCATGACGATCAGCACAATGGGCGTCAGCCCGGGAAAGAGCGACGACTCGGGGTGGTCGACAGCGTCGAGCCAGCCCCAGAAGAGCAGGTTGTGCGGTGCCTTGAGCACGCTCGCCACGTCGGCGCTGAAGGAAATGATCTCGTCCGGCCACCGGCGCATTCCATATACGTGCTGGAACTTCCAGTAGCCGTACAACACTGGCGAGACGAGCACTGCGGCGGCGACCGACGCGGCCATGACCCGGCCCACGCCAGGCCAGTCGTCGCGCGTGGCCCCGAACCACAGCAACCACAGCCCCACCAGCACGGACAGAAAAAACAGGTAGTAGCCACAGCTCAGCCCCTGCATCAGCCATCCGCCCGCGAAGAGGACGAGCCAGCGGGTTCGGCGGGTGGCAAAATATTGATGCAGCCCGGCGAGCGCCAGCGGCATCCAGTACGCCGACAGGACCTGCACGTGGCCGAGCTGCGACATCCGGTACGGCGCGAAGCCGAAGGCGAGGCCCGCGACGAGCGCCGCGTCGTGCCGCCGCGCGATGGAGTACGTCAAGGCGTACGCCGACAGCGCGCACAGGACGAACGAAGCCAGGAAGGCAATGTTGTAGGCGAACAGAGCGTTGCCGGTGAGCAGGATGACCGGCGTCGTAATCACCGAGAGGCCGAGCAGGTGCTCCGTAAACGCGGTGGAACCCTCGACAGGGAAAAACTGCGGTCCATTCCACCACCTGTCTGTCAGCGGCAGCGCGCGCGCGTTCCAGGACATGATCCAGGTGTTCAGCAACGGATCGCCGAGATCGTTGGGCACCATCGACCCGGGACGCAGGATCAACGGCCACGTCAGCGCGACCGTAAGGACGACGTAGAGCGCGGCCGCCGCAAGGACAGCCGGACTGACGATCCGGGGCATGAAGGTCTTGCAGTATAGGACATACTGAAGGCTGAGAGCTGAAGACTGAGAGCTGACCAATGTCCGACTCACCCAAGAGTGCCCTCGACATCGTCATGGAACGGCTGCGCCGGAAGGACGCGGAGGCCGGGACCGAGCCGCGGCCGCTGACCGACGCCCAGCGCGCCGCGATCGGCGAGGTGCGCAGCCTCTACGAAGCGCAGGTCGCGGAGCGGCGGATCATGCACCAGTCCGCCGTGGCGGGCCTCTTCGAGCCCGATCAACTCGCCGAGCGGGAGGCGGAGTTGCGCCGCGATCTGGACCGGTTCGAACGCGAGCGTGAAGAAAAGGTGAAGCGAATCCGGGAATCAGGCGCGGGCGGTTGATCGCCCCGCATCCGATTCGCACGAGGGCTGTCGTGAGCTGGGTCCTGTACGATCTGGCCAACACCATCTTTTCGATGGGGGTGGTGACCTTGTATTTCTCCACCTGGGTCCGAGATCAGGTGGGAGGCACCCGTGCCGACGCGGTGTACGGCCTGATCCTCGCGATCTCAATGGGGCTGATTTTCATCGTCTCCCCCGTCCTTGGCGCCATGACCGACCGCGCGCGCCGCCGCATGCCGTTCCTCGTCGTCAGCACGCTCGTCTGCGTCGGATTCACGGCACTGCTGGCGCGAAGGGGTTTCCATGCAACCGCCGCCTGCTTCATCATCGCCAACATCGCGTACCAGGCCGGGCTTCAGTTCTACGACGCCATGCTGCCGGAGGTCAGCCGCGAGGACAACCGCGGGAAAATCAGCGGCATCGGCGTCGGCGTCGGATACCTGGGCTCCTACATCGCCGTCGGCCTGGGCCTGAACGCCGTGTTCGGATCCGACGACAAGGCCTTCCTCTTCACCATGATTGCGGCGTTCTTTCTGCTGTTTGCGCTGCCCTGCTTCGTCTTCGTCAAGGAGCGCGGCAACCCCGCGCCGCGGCCGGTCTTCACCATGCGCATGGTCAGGGAGTCCACGCGCGATACGCTGCGCACCCTCCGGTCCAGCGCGGAATACCCTGGCCTCCTGCGCTTCCTCGTCGGTCGTGTCTTCTATACCGATTCCATCAACACTGTCATCGCGATCATGGTGCTTTACACCATCAACGTGGCCGAGAACACCGGTCTCAGCCATGCGGAGGGGGAAGAGGCAGCGAAGCGCATCATGATGACGGCGATTACTTTTGCCGTCATCGGAGGATTCGCCTGGGGATGGCTGGTGGACCAGGTTGGTCCGAAACGAACGCTCACATGGGTGCTGCACACGTGGACGGGCGTGTTCCTGCTTGCTGCTGCCGTCGGCATACTCGGCCTGTCGCTGGCGCCCCTTTACATCGTCGCCTGCTCGGCAGGATTCGCGCTGGGGGGGATCTGGGCAGCCGACCGTCCGTACATGCTGCGGCTCACGCCGCCTTCGCGGATCGGCGAGTTCTACGGTCTGTACGGAATGGTCGGGCGGTTCTCCGCCCTTCTGGGGCCTCTCATCTGGGCAGGCGTCACGTGGGTGACTATCAGCCGCTTTGACCTGCCCCCCCACGTGGGCCAGGGGATTGGCGTGCTGGTGCTGCTTTCCTTCATCCTCATCAGCTACGTGATCCTGCAGCCGGTGTCGGACGAGCCGCGCAACTGGTCTACGGCAGCAGCGTTGCCGGCATCCACCCCCGCACGGAGTTGATCAACCAGAGCGCCGTTGCCGCCTGCAGGTCGTCAACGCTGACGCGCCGCTCGGCGATGGCCCCGCCCGCCAGCAGCTCGGCCCGCAGGGTTCCCGGCAGCAGGCCGCACTCCACAGGGGGCGTCACCCGCTCGCCCCCGAGTTCGACGACGATGTTGGCTTCGGTCGCGTCGGTGATCTCACCTTCGCGATTCCAGAGGAGGACGGCGTCCGCATCGGGTCTCGACGCCCGCGCCCGCTCGTACACGTCTCGTCGGGTCGTCTTGTGATACAGAAACACGTCCGTCCTGTCGACCGGCTGCGCCGCAAGGGCGAGCCGCAGGGGGATGTGCGGTGGGGCGCCGACGTCGATTCCTTCGCACACGATGGCGCCGTCCTGGCTGAGGAGCACTCGAACCTTCGCGGGACCGGCGAGATCGCCGACGGCGTTGTCGAGCAGCGCCTCGACAGCCGGGATGTCGCAGTCGAAGCGGAAACAGGCCGCCGACTCGCGCAGCCGTTGCATGTGGCGCTCCCGCAGCGCGAACCCCTCCTCCGGCGTCCAGCCGATCGTCTCGAGCAGCCGGAAATCGGGGCGCCGGCCGGTCGCGTACGAAAACCGCGGCCGCTCGAGCAGAATGGCGGCCTTCAGCCGGCACTCCTCGTATTCGTCCTGCTCGACGGAGTCCCACACGATTCCGCTGCCGACGCCGAACTCCGCGCGCGCGCGCTCCCGATCGATCGTGACCGTGCGGATCGCCACGTTGAAGTGCTGCGTGCCATGCGGCGACAGGTACCCGATGGCGCCGGTATAGATGCCTCGCGCGTCCGCTTCGAGCTCGCGGATGATCGACATCGAGCGATGCTTGGGAGCGCCGGTCACCGAGCCCGACGGGAACAGCGCCTCCATCAGCGCGGGCAGCGCCGCGCCGGTCCGCGCCCGCACAGTGGAGGTCATCTGCCATTGCAGCGGGTACCGCTCCACGTCGAACAGCGATGGGACTTCCACGGACCCCGTGCGCGCAATGCGCCCGAGATCGTTGCGCGCCATGTCGACGACCATCACGTTCTCGGCGCGGTTCTTCGCCGACGATCGCAGCCGGTCCGCGCTTGCGCGATCCGCCCCGGCCCAGAGCCCCCGCGGGGCCGTCCCCTTCATGGGGCGGCACTCGATCTGGTCGCCTTTCACCTGGAAAAAGAGCTCTGGTGACGCCGAGCAGATCGCATGCCGGCCGTCATCGACGTACGCACCCCACGGGCCATCCTGTGACGCATCGAGGTCCCGCAGCAGCGCGAGCGCATCCCCGGCAAAGTCTGTCGTCAGGCGGAAGGTGAAGTTGATCTGGTAGGTTTCGCCGGCCTCGATCAGGGATTTGATGCGGCCGATGGCGCGTGCGTACGTGGCGTGATCGATCGAGGGCTGCCATTCGCCTGTCTGGTACGTGCCTTCCCGCGGAAGACCTCGCTCCGTGTCGACCGACGGTGGGCTGAAGAGTCCGAAGCAGACAAGGGGCAGGCCGCCGGAACCGCGCGGCCGGACTGGAAGGCCGAACGCCGCCGCGGCTTCGTACGTGACGAACCCCGCGGCGTAGGAACCATCCTCTCGAACAGCGCGGTCCACCTCCGCCAGGCAGTCGGCCACCTCGACGACCGTAGCGGCCTCGATGATTGCCGTCGGCTCCCTGAAGGTGCGCCAGTGGTGTCCGCGTCCGGTTCCGGTGCGAAGGCGAACTTCAAAGGGCCTCACGTCGCGTGGCCCTCAGCGGGGGTCGGTGGGAGGCTGAACCTCCTTGTACCCCTCCGGGATCTCAAAGGCCGTCGCCGGCACGTCCTCCTCAGCGATCTCGGTCACCACTGATCGAAGTTCGACAGCGCCGAGGCGGATGGTCTGTCTGAGTACGATGCCGCCGGACGTGATCTTGTCGAGACCCATTGCCGCGAGCATCCCGGTGACCTGGTTCTTCGCCGCGATCTCCGCATACTTCCGAAACTCGGTCGTCGTGGCGCACGTGTCGCCGGTGAAGTCGATGGATGCCGGAAAGTCCGGCCCGAGGCTGGCCCGTGCCGCCTCCGGGATTGGCAGGTCCATCTTCATGATGAACGTGGATTTTTCGCACGGCACGCCGGCGATAGTCTCGGACTCGCCGGTACGAGTCACGGAGACCTGGGGCGTCAGACCGGCGGCCTGCATGGCGGCCGCGGGACCCTGCAAACCGGCCTTCCAGTACGTTTTTTCTGTCGGGTTCAGCATCGTGACGGTGCCATCCGGCTGCACCAGCGTGACCGTGCCGGCGGGTTGCCCCATCGCGGCATTCGCCAGTTCCACGCGCGTACCCTTTTCCCCGAGGAGATAGGTCATCGTCGCGCTCCCTTCCGGGAGGAGCTGCCGCGTCATGGCGTCCCCCATCATCGCCACCATCGGATTCGGCGGCGGGGTGGCCGTGGCCTCGGCCTTCACCACTTCGGTGCGAAGCGTGTATTTCAGCTCAGCACTCACGCGCGCGGATACGAGGCACGCAAGACACAACGCAAGCGGCGCATTCTTCACGGAAGTCCTCTTCACCATTCGACTCAGTGTACTACCGGCATGGAAGACGGCCGTCCGCACCGCACCTCGCGATCCGCGCGCCCGGGCGCAGCGGCCTCACCCTCGCGCCTTGTTGATGATGAACATGACGATGGCGACGACCAGCACCACCATGATGACGCCAGCCCACAGGCCCGCTTTGAAAATGCCCCCCACAATCTCGCAACCGGAGGCCGACACACAGGCGGCAAGCAGCACCGCCAGGAGCAACAAGCGCGAGGACGCGGAACGTGTCAGGACCATCATGACCTCCAGTAAGGGCGAACCATGCCGCAGCGGTCCCTGCAGCCTGCGTGCCGTTCAGGCATCAGCTAACAGCTGTCAGCTTTCAGCACCCTTGCACTGTGGCACTTTGGCACCCTGGCGCTCTGGCACTTCCCCATTCTTGACTGCCGTTGTGGCCACGCCGCCTCAGCGAATCGCCGACGGCCGCCGGATGCGCCGAAGCCGGGCGATGAGGTCGGCAAGGTCCTGCGGCAGCGGGGCCTCCAGCTCGAGCATCCGTCCGTCGCCGGGATGCTGAAACGTGAGCCGCCACGCGTGGAGCGCCTGCCGCCCGAAGGCAATGGGACGCAAGGTCTCCGGGCCGTAGACGTAGCGCTCTTCGCCGACGAGCGTGTGACCCCGAAGGCGTGCCTGTATCCGGATCTGGTTCCGGCGCCCCGTGCGCAATCGGATCTCGATGTGCGATGTGCCTGCGAAGGCCTCCACGAGCTGGTAGGTGCAGATGGCTTCCGTCGCGCGCGGGTCCCGAGGGTGCGTCTCCTTTTGAATCAGCGCCTTCTCGTCCCACACCAGAAAATCGCGCCACGCCCCCTCCGGCGGGTCGGGCACCCCGTAGACAATCGCGCGGTAAATCCGCTCCGGCTCGCGGCGCTTGAACTGATCCTTGAGAACCCGCTGCGCCGCCGCGGTTTTGGCGAAGACGACGAGACCGGACGTGTCCTGATCGATCCGGTGGACGACGTAGGGCTGGCGCTTGCCGTGCGGCCGGAAGCGATCCTCGATCTGGTCGTATACCGACGGCGCGCCTTTTCGCTCGAGCGGCACGGCGAGCAGCCCCGCCGGCTTGTTCACGACCATCAGCAGATCGTCCTCGTAGATCACCTCGAGGTCCCCCCCCGCGCCGGCGCGGGGCTGCCGCTTCGCGCTGCCGGGCCGATCCATCCACACGCGCACCACGTCGCCGGAAACGAGGCGGCTGGAGGCCTCCTTCAACGACACGTTCCCGGCGTTGACGTAGACCTTGCCGCGCTCGAGCGCCGCCACGGCCCGTGAGCGCGAGCGGAGGCGCGAGGAAGCGGCCAGGAACTTGTCCAGGCGCATCCCCGCTTCCGCGGGACCGACGCTCCACTGCGAATCGGGCATGGATCGGCTTTCAGCTTTCAGCGATCAGCTGGACGCGTGGCTTTCGGATCCGGTTCCCAGTTCCAGTTTCCAGTTCCCCCCAGATCCCACATCCCAGATCCCCGATCCCACATCCCACATCCCACATCCCACATCCCAGATTCCAGCTACAGTCTGCACCGACATCGATGCCGGGACGCCGCCCGAGTGCGATATTCTGCGGGCATCAGCACACACGTGCCGCTCGCCAGGCACCGTCGATCGAAGACGGAGGATTGATGCGTCGGATGTCATCGTTTGGATTCGCGGTCCTCGTCGCCGGGGCCGCCGTCGCCGCCCAGGGGCCGCCGTCGGGTGGACGGGGGGGACGGGCGGGGCAGGGTGGCGTGCAGATCCAGCCGGGAGAGGAATGCCCGCCCGGCACGACGGAGGTGCGGAGGGGCCGGTGCCAGGCGCCGGACATGCCGCCGCCGACGATCGTCGATTACCGGCCGAAGTCGACGGTGGTCGCGGAAGCGCAT
>JALZOC010000506.1 GCA_030857365.1 Acidobacteriota bacterium | reverse complement strand
GGGCCGGGCCGCGCCGCCAGGAGGCCGGGCGCGACCGCCAGGAGGGCGAGGAGCCGTCCGGCAGCGCGTTCGGCGCGCTCGGCTCGGGGATCGAGTCGGGCTCCGCCGCCGGGCAGGGCTTCATCTGGCTGCTGATCGCGGCCGGCGTCGGGATGGCCGGCATCGCGTGGGTTCGCTACCGCCGTGCCTCCGGCACCTGAGCCCATAGCGGCGCCTTCGCTGCCCGCGTCCGCCGGGGAGGGCGCGTGCGACGCCGTCTAGGTGACTCCTCCGACGAGCTGCGGCGGGTCTACCGCGAGAACGTCGACGCCACCTACGGCTTTCTCGCCTACTCGGTCGATCGAGCGACCGCCGAGGATCTGACGGCCGCCACCTTCGAGCGCGTCGTGCGCTCGTGGAAGCGCTTCGACCCGAGGCGGGGCAGCGAGCGCACCTGGGTGCTCGCGATAGCGCGGAACCTGCTAACAGACCACTTTCGCGCCCACCGCCATCGCGACGCCGTCTCCACCGACGAGCACCCGGCCCTGCTGAACAGGCTGGTGGAGGATGTGCACCCCCTCGAAGGCCGGTTGACGGTCGAAGAGCTGGCGCGCTGGCTCGCTCCGCTCGGTGAGCGAGAGCGAGAGATACTGGCGCTGCGCTTCGCTGCCGACCTGACCACCGCCGAGATCGCCCGGCTGCTCGGGCTGACCGACGCGAACGTGCAGCAGATCACATCGAGATCGCTGCGCCGGCTGCGCGCCCTCTTCGAGTCGGAAGAGGGTCAGGGGCAGCGCTTGACCTGACGCTGCCGGTTCTCGTACCGGTGGGCGATTCGCGGCCGCCCGTCCGCCGAGCGCGCCAGGTAGGGCACTCGCTCGCGCTTGGTCACCTCCACGAGCTGGCAGTTGCTCGTGGCCTCCACGCCCGCATCCGATCCGGAGAGGGGTCCGCTCCCGGCCAGCGACAGGCCGAGGACGCCGGCCGCCATCGCGGTCGTCGTGGCGGCTGCGACGAGAGCCGGGCGCGGCAGGCGCGGCATCGAGCGGACCGGACGCGGGGCGGAGAAGAGCCTCTCCTCGACCTCGTCCTGGAAGTCCGGGCGCACCTCTGGACGGCTGTTGCGCAGCAGCACCTCTACGAGATCGCGGTCCACGTGCCTCCATACGAATGGGCGGCGGAAAACCAGACGCCGGCGTGTCAGCCTGCCCACGGGCGCGACGTATGCAAGCACGGTGCGCCGCTCCCTCCGTCTTGCCCTGCTCTCGTCCCTGCTGCTCGCGGGCATGCTCGGCGACGTTTCATCCACGGCTTCCGCGGCGCGTCCGCTCACCTTGGGCTTCGTCGACGACTTCTCCCCGGCGGGCGACGGGGCGGTGCGCTTGGTCGAGGCCCAGGCACTGGGGAGCGGAGTTGCCCGGATCCTCGTCCGGTGGTCTCAAGTGGCGCCGCCCGTTCGGCCCGCCGGCTTCCCGGCGACCGATCCCGGTGCACCGCAGTACAACTGGACCGCGACGGATGCGACGGTGCGTGACGCGGAGGCGCGCGGGCTGCGGGTGATCCTGAGCATCATCTCCGCCCCCCGCTGGGCCGAAGGCGCGCGCCGTCCCCCGGGGGCGGCCGCCGGCACCTGGCGCCCCAGCGCGGACGCGCTCGGTGACTTCGCGACGGCTATCGCCCGGCGCTACTCCGGGCGATATCTCGATCCCGGCCGCACGGGAGCCGCGCTTCCGTCTGTGCGGTACTGGCAGGTCTGGAACGAGCCAAACCTCTCCGATCACCTCTCCCCCCAGTGGGTCAGGCGCGGGCGCGGATTCCGGCTCGAGAGCCCGAGGGTCTACCGCGCGATGCTCAACGCCGCCTATGCGGGCGTCAAGTCCGTGCGTCGAGACAACCTCGTGGTGAGCGCGGGCACGGCGCCCTACGGCGACCCGGCGCCTGGCGGGGACCGAGTGATGCCCGTGCGCTTCTGGCGCAGCCTGCTCTGCGTCGCGGGCAAGCGCCTGAAAGCCGTCCGCTGCCCCAGTCCCGCGCGCTTCGACGTCCTCGCGCACCATCCCTACGGCATCCGCGGCCCGCGTAGCCGCGCCCTGAACGCCGACGATGTGGCCATTCCCGACGTCCACAAGCTGGTCAGGGTGATGCGTGCCGCCGTGCGTCAGCGGCGGGCCCTTCCCCGCCGCAGGAAGCGGATCTGGGTGACCGAAGTCTCGTGGGACAGCCGGCCGCCGGACCCGGATGGCGTTCCGGCGGCAACACACGCGCGGTGGCTCGAGGACTCCTTCTTCCAACTCTGGAGGCAGGGGGTCGACACGATCACCTGGTTTCAGGTACGCGACCAGCTGCCGAACCCCAGCTTCGGGGAGACCTATCAATCCGGAGTGCTGTTTGCGGACGGGCGTCCCAAGCCCGCCGCGCGCGCCTTTCGCTTCCCGTTCGTCATGACCCGTCGCGGCAGGGGCGGGGCAGTGGCGTGGGGGAGAGCTCCTGCCGGCGGAGGGATCGTCATCGAGCAGCGGCGAGGTCGCGGCTGGCGGGTGCGGAAGTCGTTTCGCGCCCGGCGCCACGGAACCTTCCTCGTTCGCCTGCGCGCGCCTCGGGGCGCCACTTTCCGCGCCCGGATCGGGCCGGATACGAGCCTGCCGTGGCGGCTGCGCTGATCGGACTGTCAGCTTCTGAGGCTCGCTCGCGTATCCATGCACCAGGACCGCCGGCGCCACGCTCGGCCTGACAAGGAGACACCTATGACAAAGGCAAGTCGGTTGAGCGCACTCGCAGTCGCGGGTCTGCTGGTATTCGCCGGCGCCGCGTACGCGGCGACCATCACCGGGACCGCGGGGCCTGACGCGCTCCTCGGAACGGTGGGGGACGACACGATCTCGGGGCTCGGCGGAGATGACTCGATCGCCGGCATCCAGGGCGACGACAACTTGCAGGCAGGCAGCGGCGACGACACGGTCGCCGGTGACGGGGCCCTCAACTGTCCTCCCGGCGCCACCAGCCTGCAGTACTGCAGCTTCGACCCCAACGGCGGCAACGGCAACGACATCATCGCGGGCGGCACGGGCAACGATCTGCTCGCAGGACAGGGCGGCGCCGACGCGCTGACCGGTTCCAGCGGCAGCGACACCCTCGATGGCGGTACCGGTAACGACCGCGCGTCGGGCGGCGGCGGCAACGACCGCGTGACCGGCGCCTCAGGCCGCGACGTGCTCGGTGGCAACTCGGGCGTGGACCGCCTGGGCGGCGGCGCCGGCAACGACCGCCTCAACGGCGGCGGCGGCAAGGACTCGCTCTCGGGCAACGGCGGCAACGACCGCCTGAGCGGGAGTGCCGGCAA
>JALZOC010000505.1 GCA_030857365.1 Acidobacteriota bacterium | reverse complement strand
CTCTGGAAGAGGCCCTTGTCTTGTAGAGCCTTGACGACAGTCCCGATGTTGTACCTGTTGTTGAAGATGAACAGGTTGAGGAAGTCGCTCAGCGCGTACTTGCCTTTGGCGCTGGTGAGGTCCCCGTCGAGGTTGCTGGTGCGCTCCATGTCCGTGTAAGTGGGCGAGGCGAACTGCTGGGTGGATGTGCTGGCGATCCAGTCCTTGTATCCCGTCGGCCCGGTGAACAGACTCGCGCCGAGCTCGGTCATCGCATTCCGGCTCACTTCCGCGAAGCGGACGCGCAGCATCACCTGGTTCGACGCCACGCCCTCCTGCTGCTTCAGCAGGTTCACCACGTTCTCCGCCTTCTCGACATACCCGGCGGCCACGCTCGCGGCCTTTTCGACGACGTAGCGGCTCGAGACGGTGCCGGAGATCACAACGTCCTTGCCGCTCCCGATGATGCTGATGGGCTCGCCGGGAAACAGCTGCTTCACCTGCTCGACGAGCGCGGTCAGGTCGCGGCGCACCTTCACTTCATACGTGGTGATCGCGCCGCCGCGGTCCCACACGAAGAGCGAGATGGTCCCGGGCGCCTTGCCGTGGATCAGCAGCTGGCCCGGCGCCGTGACCATCGCGTCGGCGATGTCGGGCACGGTCAGCGACACCCGTGCAATCGGCGACCCGACGTTCAGGATGGTCGACCGGCCGACCAGCAGGTCGATGTCGGTGACCCCCGTCGCCGGCCCGCGCGCCGGCGGGACAGGCGCGGCGGTGCCGGCAGCGGCGAACTGCGGCGACTGCGCCTGCTGCGCCTGCGGTGCGGCCACGAGAATCACGATGATGAAGGCGGCCAGCGCCGACCTGAACGTTGTTGCCCGCGGGGTCATGAGATCTCCTTCGAAAAAACAGTTGTGTACCAGCTTCCAGCTTCCAGCTTCCAGCTTCCAGCCTCCAGAGCTGCACTCCTATCAGCCGCGTGTGCCTCCCTGCTGGAAGCTGGCGGCTGGCAGCTGGAAGCCGGTACTTACCGAATCACTTCCGACGCGCGCTTGTCGCCGCGAATGATCTCGACCGTCGGCAGCGGCGCGAACACGGGCGCCGTCTGCGTCACGGGCTGCCCCGCCGCCGCCCGGGTGCGCGGCCGCGCGCCGGCCGCTGCGGAGAGCTGAACCCGGGGCGTCACGGCGCCCATCAGCCCGGCGGTCTTGATGCCGGGGGTCGCCGGCGCGCCCTGGTCCATCGGATTGCGCAGCGCCAGCTGAATCTTGCCTTCCGTGCTCGCGAGCGCCAGGCGCTCCGACTGCTCCGGATTGACGAGCAGCGTCACGACGGTCACCTGCAGCGGCTTGCCCTTTTCCTGGTCCTGCTCCAGCCGCGTGCCCGCCGTCAGCACCTGCACGTTCGAGAGGATGACCCGCGAGGTCATGTCCGAGCGCGAGTCGCTCGGGTTGGCGGTGGCCACGACGTCCACCCGGTTGCCCGGGAGCACGTAGCCGGCGACGCCGACCACCTCGTTCACCCGCACCGAGACGGCACGCATGCCTTCCGGAATCACGGGAGGAAGGCCGGCGCCCGCTTCCTTCGACGCCAGCTTGCTCGCGAGGAGCGGCTCGTTCTTCACGAGCGGCACGATCACGCCGCGGCCGAGCACCTCCGAGACCTGCGAGAACGTGCCTTCCGGCGCCTTCCCCGCGGGGAAGCCGACAACAACCAGGTCCTCCTTCTTCAGCTCGGCGCCCAGCTGAAGGTCCGCCGCCGCCACGACCACGGGCTGCGTCGGGGCCGCCACCTGGGTAGCGGGCTGGTTCTGGATGAAGTTGTAGGTGCCATACGCGAGGCCGCCGCCGGCGAGGATCGCGATAGCGAGGACTGCAAAGATTCGGCTACGCATTGGAGTTCCTTTGTTATTCGTTCCGCATCAACGTGGAGGCCTGCATGTTCAGGGCGCTGCCCACTGTCGCGCCGCGCGATACGAGACGCGCCACGGGGTTGAGCACGATGAAATTGAAGGGGTAATTGATCGTCACGCGCGATGCATCGTTGGGCCCGAATGGCACGTTGCTTTGAATCGTCGGATTGACTGGAGTCAAGCCGCCGCTGGACATGTAGTCGCGCACGACTTGCGTGACCTGTTGATCTGTGAAGTTCGGCAGCACGGCGACCCGCGCGCCTTCCCGTGCAGCGTTCGTGAGTACCTGCTGCACCTGGTACGCCCGGCCGAACTCGAAGATCGCCACGGAGATCAGCAGGATGAGCGGCAGCGTGACAGCCGTTTCGAGCAGCGCCGCTCCCCGTTCGTTGCGTAGCCTTGTCATCATCTGGTTCCCTGTTCTGCTGTCCCGAGATCCCGGCACGTCATCCGACAATCGCGGCCATCACGCTGCCGATCGCAATCGCCGGCCCGTAGGCAAACCTGCTGACCGGAGACGCCTCACGCACTTCGCGGCGGAGGTCGGTGGGGGCCGAGATCATCCTGCCGGTCCCCGCGAGCGTCGCGGCGAGCCGGCGACGCCGAACCGCGACCGCGACCGCCAGTACGCCGCCCGCGATCGCGGTGAAGAGAAACGCCGTCACGACGAGCTGGATGCCCAGGATGGCTCCGACGGCGGCCATCAGCTTCACGTCGCCGGCGCCGGTGGCCCCCATCATGTGTCCCGGCATCATCAGCATGAGGCCGACAATCAGGCCGGCCAGAGACGCCGCCGGCGAGACACCACTGAGGCCGCTCAGCGCGAGTCCGAGGCCGACACCCGTCATCGAGGCGGTCAGCGCGTTCGGAATGCGCCGCGACCGGATGTCGATAATTGTTGCGAGCAGAGCCCCCGCCGCCAGGGCCCCAAACGCCGCGTTAGACACTGGAAGCAGCAATCGCACTCCAGAACACACCGTTGATCGTGTTGCCCACCGTGCTGACCGCCCCAATCGCGATGAGCGCGATGAGCGCGATGAGCAGCCCATACTCGAGCAGGTCCTGGCCGTCTTCCGACTGGCGCACGCCCGCGATTTTGTTCAGCACCCTGACGGCAACTGGCGACTGCATGGAAAGCTCCTCCTGGTCCCGAGCCAGCACACGAAGGTGAAGGGCGGTGTGCCGCATGTGCGGCACACCACCCTTCGACGAGACTACGCCGCCGTCTGCAGCGCCTCCGCGACTTTCGTGAAGATCGTGTTGACCGCACCGCCCGCCGCCGTGACCGCGCCCACCGCGATGAGTGCGATGAGGGCCACGAGCAGCGCGTACTCGAGCAGGTCCTGGCCTTCTTCGTTGCGCGCGAACGACTTCACGAAGGTAACAAGCTGAGACATTGAATCCTCCCGGGGATGTGCACCGCCTGGGGCG
>JALZOC010000504.1 GCA_030857365.1 Acidobacteriota bacterium | reverse complement strand
CCGCTAGACAGACGATGAGGAGTTAGGGCACGCTGAGGCGCGGTCAGACTGGGAGGCGCGCAGGGGGGAAAGGTTTTGAGAGTCCGGGGTCCGATCCTTCTGAGAACCGACACCGCCGTCGCGGCTGTCGCGCGTCCGGCGAGCAGCAATTCGGATCAGCCAACGATCCCCATCAAGGGACTCCGCAGCTCGCTGTGTGTGAGACAACGGCGAGAAACTCGTCTTCGCACGGCTCGCAGCGTCGGCTTGTTCTCGCGCGCGCTGCAGCGCCAACGCGGCAGACGTAAAGTCTCCGAGACTCGTCATGACAGCAAGGTCACTCTTCGTGAACCTGTGTTCGTCGTGCGACACAATCCAAATAGTGACCGGCGGGCCGAGGAATGAGCGTAGCGGGATGACGAGACCCTCGACGATCGGAGGCTTAGCGGCTGATAGATACGTGAATACATGTGACGGGTTGGCGTACAGTTGAGCCGCTCCTCGCTCGAGGCAGACACCGCAAGGGCTGAACGCTTCCGGCGTTGTTTCGCCGACGAACCCACGATAAGCACCCGACAGCGCGACCCAGCGGAAGACGCCCTGACCCGGCGTCGTCGTTTCGAGGAGGCTCACGCCGGCGCTGCCGGCACCGCACAGCTGAGTTGCAAGGTCTACAAGCCGTTGCGGGAGACCGGAGGGGTCGGTCGCGGCCTGGCTGGCGAGCTCTCACAGTCGCCGACATTGCCCATGGCACGTGAGCGACTTCCGGTCAATAGTGCTCCTTTTGCGCGCCGAATTGGCTCCAGCCCGATGCCACCGCAGATCGGTCGACAGAAAGAATCCAATCGTCAGCCCAGCGCGTAGTACCTGCGGGTTGCTTTTAGCTGGCGGCAGGACCCGGACGCTACAACCGAGCTCCAAGCTGCCCTCCATCGGCACAACCACCTTTAGAGGAGGACCAGAAGTATGTCGACGAATCTTCGGATACCCATCACGGTTGAGTTGAACTCGGATCGTCGAGCGGATGCGGATGAGCCTGGAGTCACCCGCCGCTCCTTTCTGTATCGAAGTGGAGCACTCACGGCGGCGGGCGCTCTCGCCGGTTCCGCCATCAGTCTACCGACCTCGGTCGGCGCTCAGGGTTTTGGGGACGGGCAAACGCGCCTCAACTTCCGAGACATCCGGAGGCACGAGAACGATCACGTCGCGTTCCTGCTGGGTGCGCTGGGCGGCAACGCTCGACCGAAGCCGAATTTCAAAAATCTGTTGCAACCCAACCGGCGGGAGTTCTTCGAGGTATCTCAGGATCTCGAGAACACCGGTGTGGGTGCCTATCTGGGTGCGGCCCCGGTCATTTTTAGCCGGGAAATCTTGGCGGCAGCGGGTTCAATCGCGCTGATCGAAGGCCGCCACGCGGGGTGGCTGAATACGCTGGTGAATGACCGACTGACAGCCAACGTGTTCGGAGAGGAGCAAAGTTTCGAGCGCGCCCTGACCATCCTCGAGGTTCAGACCCTGGTGTCGCCGTTCGTCGTCGATCTCAACGGAGGGCCGCCCCTGAGCTTCTCCTTGACTCCCTCGGCAGCGAACGATATCGCCATTCTGAACTTTGCACTGGCGTTGGAGTTCCTGGAAGCCGATTTCTACAACCTCAATGTCCCAGAGTTCATTCGCTGAGGAGGTCCAATTCGGAACCGGATTCCGGACCAGGCTTCCGTCGGGGGCCGGTTCGGATTCCGGTGGTAGCTCGATTGAGGTGTAGCTCCGCCGGTCCCCGTCGGGGATAGTGCTCCGCCACCGGCGCCAGAGGATTACGAAACATAGGGAAAGGAGCTTGTATGCCAGGCGGATTCGGGAGAACTACGGGCGGCCTGATAGTTAAGGGGGCATTCGTGGCAGCCACGGTCATGCTCTTTGCCGCGACGTCGAAGCCGTAGCGCGCCGCACGTGCGCCTCACAGGAAGGGTCCATCGAGCTGGTGGCGGCCAACGAGGGGTCCACGTGGGCGGAAAACCTGAATGCCTCGCCCGGGCTGGGGGTCGAACGATCCAGGCACGTCGGCACGCTCGGCGATCATCCCGATTGTCAACGGCCCGCTCGGCGTGAACAATCCCGAACGTCAGGGCCTGCAGTCGGCATTGCTCGGCGAGGGCGATCCGCTGAACGTCACCCAGGAAGAACCCGGCTTCGAGGACGGCGTGGTGCTGTACAGCCCGATGTGGGACATCCATCTCGTCGTGTGGACGGATGCTGCGATCGCGGCCGGCGAACGTAGACGCCTGACCGACGCCGAAGAGGAGATCGTGGCCCTGTTCGAGGCGGGTCTGGTGGTCAGCGGTGATCCAGCCGGCATGCCAAACGCGAGTCTCGGTGGTCTGCGCGCGATCAATGCCATCTCGAATTGCCCCATCAGCATCAACCTCGGGCCTCCCCCCCCTAATCGGGTGTGCCCGCTAGGTCCGCGCGGGTATCGGGATCAGACGGTCGGCGGTTTCGGGGCCATCACCCCCACAACTGCTGATCGTCTAATCTCCGGTTGCACCGCCGCAAGGAGCCGATCAGATGACGCGGTCCTCTCGATTGATTGTCGCCCTCACCATCGGCCTCAGTGCCGCGCTCGCGGCACCGGCCGCGGCGCAGCCTGAAACGACGGCTCGGACCGAAACCGCAACGTTCGCCGCGGGCTGCTTCTGGTGCGTCGAGGAGGCGTTCGACAAGGGTGACCAAGGTTACTTACGAAGCGTTGTTGAAGACGTTCTGGCGCAACGTCGATGCCGTGGATGTCAGCGCAGCAGCCGCCACGCCAGCAAGCTCCGTTGCACCGCCGTGATCGCGAGCGCAGCGACCCAGACCCACACGAGCCAGGGCAGCTGCTGGGGAAACACCACCCACAGCCCGTACATCACGCTCGTCTCGCCGGCTTCCGTGAGCGCCGGTGTGAACTGGAACGTCCGGTTGGTGAGACTGACCTGACGCCCCGAGCGGCGCGCGGCATCCGACAGGGCCAGCGTCGTCGTGATGACCAGGATGTAGCCCGCCAGCACCGCGAGCCACGCGAATCCGAGCGCCGGGTGCGCCAGCGCAAAGCCCACCACCATGGCCGTGTAACCGGCCATGTCCAACGTGATATCGAGGTATCCACCGAAGGCGCTGGTCTGCGCCGCCTCACGCGCCAGCACTCCGTCGAGGCCGTCGCCAATCCGACTGAGGATCCAGACGACCAGGCCGGCGAGCGATCGGCCATCGGCAATCAAGCCGGCGGCGACGAGGGCCAACAGCAATGAGAGGACCGTCACGTGATTCGCGGTGACGCCGAGGCGCGCGAGCAACGGTGCGAGGGGATGCAC
>JALZOC010000503.1 GCA_030857365.1 Acidobacteriota bacterium | reverse complement strand
CGCGGATGAAGGTGAGGAAGGCGCGATCGCCGTAGGTGGCGTACCCGTCCGTCACGCGGTACCGGTTGAACCAGTGCATCGCCTTGTCGACGACCGCCGACCGCAGCTGCGCAAGGTAGGGGGCCGGATAGGTCTTCGGGGCGCCGAAGAGCGTCCGATCGATCGCCTGCGCGAGGAGCCGGTTCCCCTCGCCGTTCAGGTGCACCCCCTGCATGGTCAGAGGCGCCTTCGTCGACGCGTAGAGCGCCGCACTCGGCTTGAAAAGATCGACGAACGTGATGCCTTCCGCTTTCGCGACGCCGGCCATCGCCTGCGTATACAGCTCGAGCCGCGCGTTGTTCTCGCGCCCATCCGGCAGATCGGGAGTGCCGAGATCCTCGTGCGCGATGGGCGAGAACAGGACGATTCGGGGCGCCGATTTTCCGTTGTACTTCTGCGCGAGCGTGTGCCTGATCCACTCGGCGAGTTGCTGCCTGAACGCGTCGAGGCCGGGCTGCCCCGCGTAGGACTCGTTGTAGCCGAAGAACGCGAAGAGGACGTCCGTCTTCACGTTCGTCCCCTCGAAGCGGTTGTGCTCGTACCCGCCGATGGGCGCGGCGTTGCCGCTCAGCCACTCGTCCGCAGTCCCGAAGTTCTTCGACCGCAGCCGTGTGCCGATCTCGTCGCCGCTGAATCCCAGGTTGCGGACGACCAGCTCGTGCTTCGGGAACCGCGCATACAGCATCGTCTCGAGCCACCCGTCGTACTGCATGCGCTCGGCGAGGGTGTTCCCGATGATGCTGATGTGCTCCCGCTCTCCGAGCTGGAACGGCTCGGCGGGCTGCTGCGCCGGCACCGGTTCTGGCGCCCTGCCGCCGGCCGGCACGGTCCAGATCAGCACGAAGGCGCCCGCAAGGGCCGCCAGGAGTCTGCGCGTTGTCGTCATGTGGCTCGGGCTCCAGGAAATGTCCGCGAGGTCGATTCTACTTCTCCGCCCTGGGCAGGATCGGCGAATCCCATCCGGCGAGATCGGCAGGCTTGACGCCCTTGACGTAGCCACCAAAGCTGAAGGTGGAGGGCTGGAAGGGGCCCACGAAGCTGATGTCGGCCTCCGGCCGGATGCTGTTCTCGAGCCCGGCCGCCCACAGGGAGCCGTTGACGACGAGGCGGCGGAAGCCCTCGTTCAGCAGATCCTCGGACGCCCCGTGTGTGGTCGTGAACACGCGCCCCGAACGTCCGGAAGCGCCTGTGTACGTGCGATACCAGGCGACGGGCTGCTCGGTCTTGTCCGTTGCGGGCGGCGAATCCGGAGTCATTCCGTTCAGGATCAGCCCCGTTGCGAGGACCTGGCTGCCTTCGATCGGAGCCGCGGTATAGCCGCCCGACTGCACCCACACGTTCCTCACCCCGCGGAGGATTGGATGCGCGGCCTGATCGGGCTGGAGGACCAGCCTCGAGCTCTGTACGTGGTTGCGGCCGTAGTGCGAAACCCATGTTTCCCCAAGTATCTGACGTCCGAACCCGCCAGGATAGCCGTCGGCGCCCTGCCAGTGGAACTTCAGGAACTTCGCATCCGGTCGCTTGATCTGAAAGGCATGCGTCGCCGTGCGCAGCCCGACGACAGGGCCACCGCGATCCAGATAGTCGGCGATGTGCTGCATTTCGCGGTCGGGGAAGTCCTGGAAGCGCAGCGCGATCACGAGCAGGTCGGCAGTCCCGAGCGCCTCGAGGCCGGAGACGTGAGAACTGCCGGGCTCGATGAAGCCGGTCTGCGGATTGGTGGTGATGAAGACGCTGCACTTGAACCCGTAGTGCTTCGCGAGGAGGCGCGCAAGGGCCGGCAGCGCTTCCTCGGATCGGTATTCATGGTCCCCCGCGAGAAACACGATGTGCTTGCCGGTGCCGGGGCCCTGTTCCCCCTGGTAGGTGACCAGATGCGGATTCTGCGCGAGGGTCACCCCGGGCAATCCGACAAGAGCAACGCACAGGAGAAGGAGCGCTTTCAGTTGCATAGGGCAGCGGGACTTCACCCTAGCAGGCCGATGAAAAAGTGACTCGTGAGACCATTTCCTTCTCCTCCGTCGCGGATGTTCGTGGGTGGGCGCCCCGCGTCCGACTGTTTGTCGCCGCGCGACCGCGTCGGACCCGAGTCGCGATCACGTGGCCCTCGCCAAGAGGGTGCGCAGGCGGATCAGGTTGTACGCCGCGGCGGTAAAGGTGACGATCCAATCGACGAGTGGGCCGCCCCGATGTCTTAGCTTCCGCAACCCGCCGACGGTTTTCATCCAGCCGAAGACTTGCTCGATCAGCTTTCGTTTCACCTGGCTGATGGCATACCCGGGATGACGGGTGGTGCGGCCATCGATGGCCGTGCCGACGGCTTTCTGCGCCACGTGCGGCGTGATCGCGAGCGCCCGTACCGCGGCGACGAAGGCGGCGACATCGAAATTCTTGTCCCCGCCGACGGTACTCCCGGCTGGCGCACTGGCGTCGAGCAGCAGGTGGGCCGCCTCGCGTTCGGCCGTGCCCGTCGCGGGCGTCACGCAGACGTTGGCGACCAACCCGTGTCGATTGTCGAGCAGGACATGGCCCGCGTACGACAGCTTCGCCTCGCGCCCGGCGCCCTTCCGCGCCAGCCGGGCATCGGGATCCGTCGTGGACTGATGCGTGTCGTTCCGCCGCGATTCGCCATGGAAATTCACCGTCGGATTGCCGGGATCATCGGGCGGCGGCTGTGGCCCTTCATCCTTCCGGCGGAAGCTCTTGAGACTTGCCCAAGCTTCGAGCAAGGTGCCATCGACGGTGAAGTGTTCATCCGAAAGCAGACCCGCCCCGCGCGCCTGACGGAGCACGGCATCGAAAAACGCGCTCGCGATGTCGCTTTCGAGCAGACGATCGCGATTCTTGCTGAAGGTGGTTGGGGACCAGATCGGGTCATCCATGCTCAGCCCGACGAACCAGCGATACAGCACGCTGTAGTCGATCTCTTCCATCAGGAGCCGCTCGCTGCGGACCGTGTAGAGCGACTGGAGCAGGAGCGCGCGCAGCAGCTGTTCGGGCGGAATCGACGGCCGACCGATGTCCGAATACATCTTCCTGAAGCGCGGCGACAGCTCGGCGAACACCTGGTCGGTCATCGCCCGAATCGCGCGCAACGGATGGTCGGCGCGCACGCGCTGCTCGGGCGACAGATAACTGAACATGTGGCTCGTCTGCTCGTCGGGTCCACGCATGCGCTCGCTCCCTTCAGAAACGTCGGGAGCATAGTAGTACGACGGGATCATGATGTCGATCCCTCACGAGTCACTTTTTCAGCACCCTGCTAGAGGGCGATCCTGCGAAGGAGGG
>JALZOC010000502.1 GCA_030857365.1 Acidobacteriota bacterium | reverse complement strand
CCCCCTACACGCTCGCTCGCCGGGACCCCCATGATCCCCGCTCCGCCTTGGCCCGCCGTAGCCGCCGCGCGGCGGAGGCGGCTCGCGTGGCTCACGCGCTGCGCTCGTTCGCTCTCACCGGGGGGCTTCGCCCCGCCGGACCCCCCTACACGCTCGCTCGCGGCGAGGTTCGCTAGCTTACACTGTTCCGCACCGGCCGCGGCGGGTCGTGCCTCGATCAGCCTCCTCGAAGCCTCAAGCCCTTGAATTCGCGTCGGCGTCGCTCGCGAGCTGAGGCATCTCACCCGACGCCACGCAACCGATCGAGAATGTGACCGAGTCTTATGTCGCGAGCAACTGCGCGTTGCTTGCACAAGGTAACCGAGCGTCATCTGACAGACGCGCATCATCGCTGCTCTGCGCCCAAAACCGACTCGCTGCGTCTCGTGCATCATCCCAGACGTCCAGCGTGTCAGGAGTTACATTCGGCACGGCGAATACGCGAGGGGGCACTTGGCCGTCTGCGGTCGGCGCATATAACATCGAGACCTGATCGAATGCCGGAGCAAGCCGCAAGATGCCGAACTTTGGCCGCTCGCCGCCGGCTGATGAACCCGGCGGGTGACCCGCGAACGTCGCTTCAGCGAGCATTGGATAGTCATCACGGCTTCTGGGAACAATCTCGAGCTCTTGCCACCGAGCAACGACTCCTCGCCGACGATGAGATTGCCGGGGACATCCTCTCCCCGTCGGGACATCGCGATGAGGATGTGGTGATGAGGCATCCAGCCCGATTGGCGCGCCGCGATCGGGAGAACGGGCGTGAGGGACGTCACCTGTGGGCTTGGCGACTGGTTCGGCAGATCCTCGGGCGGCACCTAGGTGCGGAGCCGGGGCAGTCACCGGCTCACCCCGTCATCTCTTTGTGTACCGCCTGGCGGCGCGCCACTTGCTGAGCCGATGTCTCGCGTCGCTGGCCAGCTCGCGCACGCGACCCAGGGCCCGTCGCACCCCCAGCCGAGCGCGTCCGAGCTCTGAGTCGTAAAAGCCGTACCTATCGAAAGCGAAGCCGTTCTGTGCCCCTTCCGGGCTCGGCCACTGCACCTTGCGATGCCGCATCCTTCCCCAGTGGTAGTAAAGGAGTTCCCTGCCGGTGTCCTCGTGGATCGTGCGGCCGTCGTAGACGTACGATCGCCCTCGTCTGGGCACATGGGTGATACTCGGTAATCCCCACCGGATCGACAGCTCCCCCCGCGCCTCGGCCTCCTTCACGATCTTCGTGAACGAACTGATCTCGCTGCCGTAACGCCAGCTGGTTTCGTCGTAGGCCCAGTGCTCGTGCGATACGAGGACTTCCCTGTAGGAGGGATCGCTGATTGCCAGCTCATTCGTGCGCGGGACGTTCCTGAGCACCGTCAGGTGCCCCTGCGTACTCCCTTGCATTCTCGAGCTGTTCGTGCCGGGCACCACGAGATCGGCGGTCCCGTCCAGATGCGGCGCGAGCATCCGGTCCAGGTCGCCGTAGAGCACGTCCTCGTCGCCGAACGCCCAGTACTCGTACCCCTGAGTGAACTCCTCGAAGATCATCCCGTAAGCTGGCTTGAGGTCACAGATGTTGCGCGTGCGGTGGAGCCGGACCGCCGTGCCCAGTCTGGCGGTTGCGAGCTCGCGGAGCTGGCCGAAGGTCATTTCGACACGCCGGGCATTCGGTGGAAGCGCAGACGGCTCCGTATCCGACACCAGGAGGAGGTCGAGCGTATGCTGATTCGCGAGGCTGTGGAGGTACAAAGGAAACCACGAACCGAAAGAGCCGAAGTAGGGGAGGATCAGCAAGGCTCTACCGCGCTGCACCACCGGCGTGTTCCTATTCCCCTCACTCGTCGTGCTAATCATCCTTCTGCTGTACCCGTTCAGCGCGGTCCATTTCCTCAGCGATTGCACGCGAGCAAGACGAAGAACACGAGCTGCGAGATCTGCTCGCTCGTTCGTGTCCACCCTTCTGTCTGGTAAACCGCCGTCCGCGTGTGGAAGAGCAAGAAATATGCCCTGATAGGCCCTCGAACGGACAGGCTTTTACGGCCGCTAGTCGTTTCGGATCCTTCAAGGTGCCGACTGAGGAAGCGCTCCCTCGAGCTGCCGCTGACTCGCCTTCGGACTCGAATGTTGCCATGGCTTTCGGAGACATGCCATGTGTAGTCATCAACCCGAATCTGCGCTCCAGACATCTTTCAAATGCCGATTCAGGTTGCGCTGAAACTCGAGGGGCGCCTGACGCAGCTCTAATTCCGCAGGAGCTGTGTTGCCTTTGGCATCTTCGCCCATGCCGAATTATACCCGTATTGAAAGGCTGCGCGGAGGCCCTCGGTGGACAGCTCAAATCCCGCCATTGATCGACCGTGCAAACCCGCCATTTCTGACGAGGCGACCGAGACCCAAGAGTTCTACCTCAAGGGCTCCTCTGCCCGCAAGTCGGTGTGCACCTGGGTGCGCCAACTGCGCGGTCCGCACTTGAGCACGTGGGCATGATGTAACAGCCGATCGAGTAACGCGGAGCCATGCTCGAGGTCGTGCCGACGGGCCGATCGGAATAAACCGCGGGCGATCGGGTATACGAGTTGATGAACGACGTGAGCGAGATGACCAGCCTGAGAACCGCCGCGATTGCCGTTCTGCTGTTCTCCGCGTGCGCGTGGGCACTCGTGACGGCGACGGGGACCCGCGCTCCCCAACCCGGCAGCGGACGAACGCCTGTCCTCGTGGAGCTCTTCACGTCGGAAGGCTGCTCCAGTTGTCCACCCGCCGACGACCTCCTGCGGCGTCTTCTCCAGGACCAGCCGATCGAGGGGGTCGAGGTCATCGCGATCAGCGAACACGTCGATTACTGGAATCGCCTGGGATGGACCGATCCCTTTTCCTCTTCGCGCTACAGCGACCGCCAGAGCCAGTTCGCGGACGCGTTCGGCTCGGGCCAGATCTACACGCCGCAGCTGGTGATCGACGGCCGCCTGCAGGTCGTGGGCAGCGACTGGCCGGCGGTCCGCCGAGCAGTGCTCGACGCCGCCCGCAGTCCACGCGCCAGCGTCGCCGTGTCAGCGGCGCGATCGCCCGACAACCGTCGCGCCGCGGTGCGAGTGGCCGTGCAGGATCTGCCGGCTCGCGCACCGAAGAGCGCACTCCATGTCATGGTGGCCATCGTTGAGGACCAATTGATCACGGAGGTGCGTCGAGGCGAGAACGCCCGGCGGCGCCTGCAGCATGACGCGGTCGCCCGAGGCCTGGCGTCGATCGGGTCGGTCGGCGAGACTGACAGAGAGGGAGAATTCGTGAGAGACATGGCGCTGCAGAAGGAG
>JALZOC010000053.1 GCA_030857365.1 Acidobacteriota bacterium | reverse complement strand
CTCGTGCCTCAGGGCCGATCCGGGTTTTTGAACGGTATGTCCAGCGTGTTGGAAGCGCAGGATGCGAGCGTTCGATGCTGACCGCGAAACCTCTTTCCACGCAGCAATTTACCTGTGGTTGGCCAATTCGCTCCGGGGAACGCCGTTTGCTAGCTCACCCGCAGTTTTCCTCACACTGCGGACGGAGAGGTTGTTGAGCACTGGGACCCGGGGTCGCGGCCTGTTTCGTCTGACGACACAGCTTGTCGTCATGGTCGCCCTGTTGTCGCTCGCGGTCGCCAACCTTCACATGCGGGCGACCTGGAGCGAGATGGAGGACGGCGTCCTCTGGCGCTCGAGCCCCGGCGGGGTCGTCGCGGCCGAGGTGGCGGCGGGCTCTCCTGGTGCGCTGGCAGGCGTTCGGCGCGGAGACATCCTCGAGGCGGTCAACGGCCGCGCCGTCGACTCGCCGACGGATCTCACGGCGCGCTTCCACGCCGGCGCGCGTGGGGATGCCCTGACCTACACGATCGCGCGGACGGACACGTCCGAAGTGGTCACCATGAGACTGGCGCCGATTCCGTCAGGTCCGCGCGGGCTCTACTACGTGCTCGCGTCGGTGGGCATCTTTTCCCTCCTGGTGGGCGCCGCCGTCCTGGTGCGGAGGCCGGACAGCCAGGCGACGCTGCATTTCTTCTGGCTGACGGTGGCGTTCTTCGGCGCGCTCGCCTTCTCGTTCTCGGGCAAATTCGACAGGCTCGACTGGATCTTCTACTGGGCGGACGCCTGGGCGATGCTGCTGCTTCCGCCGCTCTTCGTACACTTCACCCTCGTCTTCCCCGAACGGCCGGACAGCTGGGCGCTGAGCCACTCGGGCCGTTCGACGCTGCCGCTGCTGTATCTGCCGGCACTCCTCCTCGGGGGCGCGCGCGTGGCCACGCTGCTGCGCGGCGGCGAGCAGGGCGCGGTGCTGTCCAGCGTGATCACCCTCATCGAGCGCGGGGAGCTGATCTGCCTCGCGGTGGGGCTGATGGCGGGGCTCGCCATCATGCTTCGCGCACTCGGCCGGGTCCGCTCCGTCACGGCGCGACGCCAGCTCCGGTGGATCGTCTGGGGGACGGCCTTCGGCGCGGTCCCCTTCGCCTTTGGCTACGCCTTCCCCTACGTACTCGGATTCACGCCGTTTCGCGGTGCCGACCTGACGGCCGTCCTCCTGGGCCTGGTGCCTCTCGCGTTCGCCTCCGCGCTGGTCCGCTATCGCCTGATGGACGTGGAAGTCATCATCAAGCGCGGCCTGGTGTACGCGGCCGCCATCGCGGCGATCGCCGCCATGTACGCCGTCCTGCTGAAGCTCGCGCGCGAGGCGTTCTTCGGCGGCAACGACACGCACAACTCGGTGATTGCGCTGCTGGCGACGCTCGTCGTGGTGCTGCTGTCGCGTCCCGTGAAGAACGCGATCCAGACGGGCCTCGACCGCGTGTATTACCGCGACCGGTACGATTACCGCCGCGCCCTCGTGGGGTTCGCGCGCGACTTGAACAGCGACCTCGACCTGACGCGCCTGAGCGAGCGGCTCGTGTACCGCGTCATGGAAACGCTCGTGGTCGATCGGATGGCGCTGCTGCTCGCGCCGCTCTCGGAGGGGCGCGAGGGAGAGTTCCTGGCCATTGCGCACAGCGGCTTCGCGGCGACTCCGCCGGTGCTCAGACGGGCATCGGAGGTGGGCGCCCGGCTCACCGCCGGACACACGCTGACGCTCGACGACCCGCTGGCGCAGATGCGGCTCGACGGCTGCGAGGTGGACTTCTGGCGCGAGGCCGGGATCCATTACTTCGTTCCGTGCGTCTCGAAAGAAGGGACCATCGCCGTGATGGCGCTCGGCCGGAAGGCAAGCGCCGAGCCGCTCAGCAGCGAGGACATGGCGCTGCTCGCGGCCGTCGCGGCGCAGGCGGCGACGGCGCTCGAAAACGGCAGGCTGTACCGGCAGCTGCGCGTCAAGGCGGATGAGCTCGAACGCCTCCGCGAGTTCAGCGAGAACATCCTGGAGTCGCTGAACGACGGTCTGGCGGTGGTCGACCGCGCCGACCGGATCATCCGCTGGAACCGGCGCCTCGAGGAGCTGTACGGAATCCGTCACGAGCAGGCCGTGACGCGCCGGCTCGACGAAATCTTCGAGCCCGCGTTCCTCGAGGTGGTGCGCGCGGCGCGGGGCGACTCACCCGAGGGGGCGGCGTTCTATCGCGTGCCGGTCCTCACGCGCCACGATTCGTCGAGGCGCCTGCTCGTCAACGTCGCGACCACGCCGCTCAGAGACTCGGAGGGGGCCGTCGCCGGCACGATCATCGTCGTCGAGGACATTTCCTCGCGCGTGCAGCTCGAGGAGCAGCTGCAGATCTCGGAGAAGATGGCCTCGATTGGCCTGCTCGCCGCCGGCGTGGCGCACGAGGTGAACACGCCGCTCACGGGCATCTCCAGCTACACGCAGATGCTGCTCCAGGGCGCGGCGGACGACGATCCGAGAACCAAGGTGCTCGAAAAAATCGAGCGGCAGACGTTCCGCGCGGCCAAGATCGTCAACGCGCTGCTGAACCTGGCGCGGCCGGCGCAGGTCGACAGCGGTGCTGTGGACGTCAACGCGGTCATCAACGACGTGCTGTCGCTCCTCGAGCATCAGCTGCGCACGGGCAGCATCCAGGTGCGCAAGGAGCTCAACGCGGGCCCGCTCGTCGTGCAGGGCATCGAGTACAAGCTGCAGCAGGTGTTCTTGAACCTCTTCCTCAACGCGCGGGATGCGATGCCCAAGGGCGGCTGGCTCACGATTGCGACCAGGGCCGATTCCGCGGGGGCGATCGTCGAGATCTCGGACACGGGGTCCGGCATCCCCGCCGAACAGCTCTCGCGCATCTACGATCCGTTCTTCACGACCAAGGAGATCGGGAAGGGGACCGGCCTCGGGCTGTCGATCACCTACGGCATCGTGCAGGAGCACGAGGGCACGATCACCTGCGACAGTTCGATGGGGAACGGCACGCGGTTCACGCTCTCGCTTCCGCTGGTTGCCGCCAGGGCCGCCTCGCCGCGGACCCGATCGGCCATCAGGCAGGCGTGACCATGACGCGATCCGCCGCCTCGCCGAGTCCTCTCACGCGGCCCGGCTCGATCCTCGTCATCGACGACGAGGAGATCATGCGCGAGATCCTCGACGCGCTGCTCTCGCGCGAGGGATACGAGGTGCGCCTCGCGGCCGGCGCCGCCGAGGGGCTCGATTACGTCCGGTCGATGCCGTTCGACGCCGTGATCGTCGACATGATGATGCCGGGCATGGACGGCATCGCGACGCTCGACGAGATCAAGAAGCTCGACGACGACCTGCCCGTGCTGATGATCACCGCGTTCGCCTCGGTCGAGAATGCGATTGCGGCGATGAAGCGGGGCGCGTACGACTACATCACCAAGCCGTTCAAGAACGACGAGGTGCTCGTCGTGCTGCGCAATGCCCTGGCGCAGCGCCGGCTCGTCGCGGAGAACCGCGCGCTCCGGCAGAACCTGCAGGCGCGTGCGAACAAGTTCGGGGAGATCGTCGGCCGCAGCTCCCGCATGCGCCAGGTGTTCGACCTGATCATCCAGGCGGCGCCGAGCCGCGCCACGATTCTCATCAACGGGGAGAGCGGTACCGGCAAGGAGCTGGTGGCGCGATCGCTGCACCAGAACTCCGCCAGGGCCGACCGGGCGTTCATCACCGTGAACTCCGGGAACCTGCCGCCGGACCTCCTCGAATCGAACCTCTTCGGTCACGTCAAGGGGGCGTTCACGGGCGCCGTCTACCCGAAGAAGGGGCTCTTCGAGCTCGCCGACAAGGGGACGATCTTCTTCGACGAAATCGGCAACATTCCGCTCGAGACCCAGGCGAAGCTGCTTCGCGTCATCCAGGAGCGCGAGTTCATGCGTCTGGGCGGCGTCGACACGATCAAGGTCGACGTGCGCATCATCGCCGCCACGAACGTCGACCTCCGGCACATGATGGAGGAGGGCAAGTTCCGCGAAGACCTGTACTATCGCCTGCACGTCATCACCGTCCAGCTGCCGGCGCTCCGCGAACGGAAGGACGACATCCCGCTCCTCGTCCAGACGTTCCTCGAAAAGTACGGCAAGGAGAACCAGAAGACGCACCTGGAACTGACCGGCGAGGCGCTGGATCTGCTGCAGGAGTACGACTGGCCGGGGAACGTCCGCGAGCTGGAGAACGTCATCGAGCGGGCGGTGGTCCTGTCGACCGGCGCGAAGATCGACGCGGACCTCGTTCCGGATCACGTGCGCAGCGGAAAGCGGTTCCAGATGCCGCAGTTCGTCGTCCCGCCTGAAGGCATCTCGTTCCGCGAGGTGATCACCGACTTCGAGAAGCGCCTGATCGAATCCACTCTCGAGGCGGCGGGGGGCGTCCAGAAGCGGGCCGCGGAGCTGCTCCACATCAAGCCCACCACGCTCAACGAGATGATCAAGCGGCACGACATCAGGCCGCGCCGGAAGCGCGGCGCGCTCGGCCGCGCCGATCTCCCGGACATCGAGGACATCGACGACGGGGACCCCGTCGGCGCCGCTAACCGCGAGTAGCGGCCTTGCGCCCCTGCCCCTTCAGCTGTTCGAACATCCGCTCGTACTTCGCGAGAATCACGTCCCAGCGGTAGTTCTTCCGCACGTACTCGCGGCCGCAGGCGCCGAGAGACGCGCGCAGCCGGTGGTCGGCGACGAGGAGCCGCAGGCACTCGCTGAACTCGTCACGATCCGCATAGTAGAGCCCGGCGTTGCTCTTGAGACAGTGATCCACGAGGACTTCGCTGCGCGCGTTGGCGAGCACCGGCGTGCCGACGGCGAACGACTCGAGCGCGAGCAGCGACAGGCTTTCGTACGGTGAGGGGACGACGACCACCGTGGCCGCCTCGAGCGCCTGGACGCGCTCCTGGTCCGAGAGCCGTCCCGCGAAGCGGATGAACGGCTCTTCCGGAAGCGGCATCAGCTTCACTCCCATCAGGACCAGCGAGGCGTCCCCCCCCTCCTGCACGTAGGTGCTGAAGTACTCGATGAGCTCCTCGCAGCCTTTCCCGGGGTCTATGCGGCCGCCGTAGAGCGCGATCGGGCCGTCGAGGCGGTGCCGCCGCCGGAAGATGGAACCGCGGTGCGAGAGGTGCGGCCGGAACGTCGGTGAGGCGTCGTCGGCCGCCGCCGTGTGCGCCAGTTCGTCTTCGTCCTCGTCGCGGCGGGCCGTGTGCTCACGCGGATACTCCTGCGCCTGCGGCAGATCCACACCGCACCCGACCGTCTCCTCCTGCAGGGCACGAATGGAGAAATGCGTCGTGAGAAACCGGCGCTCCACTTCCGTGTTGTAGGCGATGCCGGCCGGCAGGGTGAACAGCTCTCGATAGATGCCGAGGTAAATCGCGGGCTCGTCGTGGGCCGTCGGCACGAGGATCGTCTTGTGCGGAGCGATCCGCAGTCCCAGCACGGTGGGGGCGTACAGGTAGGTGAAGAAAATCAGGACGTCGTACTGCTGGTGGTTGCGCTCGAGGTAATCGAGCAGGGCGGGGCACCAGGGCCCCTGCTGGCGCAGCCACTCCAGCTCGTCGTCACGCGTGTGAGGGTTGGTGAAAATCCATTCGGAGTAGCGGTTGAACGCGTGGATGTCGCGGGTGAGCGCATTCGCGAACCGGCGGACGGTGACGCCGCGGACGCGGTCCGCGCCTTCCGGATATTCGTTCTGCCAGGTGATGTAATCCTGTGCGCACGTCGTGAGCACCTCGACCTGGTGCTTCGGCGCGAGCCGCTCGGCAATCAAACGGCAGTGATACTCGGATCCCCCGAGGATCTCGGTGCCGTAGCGCTGTACGACGAATGCAATCTTCAACGGATCCTCGTTCTCAGCTCTCAGCCGTCGCCCAGTCGGGGGCCGGGGCTTCAGCCCCGGCAAAAGCATCGCGCTCAGGGCAACCTGACCCCGTCAGGCGCCCAGCCCCGCCAGGACTTCCATGAGCCGGCCCTGTATCCGCGGGGCGGCGAAATCCTGCACGCGCCGGCGCTGTCCCTCGATCACGCCCGCGCGGACCGGGTGATCGTATACGAGCGTGCCGATCATCTCGGCCGCAAATTCAAGGTCCTTTGGCGCAAAGAGCACCCCTGCTCCCCCCAGTGTCTCCGGCACCGCTCCCGCGGCATAGGCGAGCACCGGCACGTCGGCGGCCATCGCTTCGACCAGCGGCACACAGAAACCCTCGTGCTCGCTGAGCGAGACGTAGACATCCGCCCACCGGTAGAAGGCGGCGAGATCCTCGTCCGGAACCGGTCCGGTGAACCAGAAGCGGTCCGGCAGCATCTGGAACTTCGAAATGAGCGCCCGCACCTGGGCGTAGTAACGGGGCAGCCCGTCGTATCGTCCGACGAAGATGAAGCGGTAGTAGCTGTCCACATACCGCTTGTACATCTCGGCGAGCCGCACGTGATCCTCGATGCGCTTGTTCGGAACGATCCGGCCGACGAACAGAATGTTGATCAGCCCGTCTCCGAGAATCTTCTCCAGCGCGGGGCGGCGCGGGGCGCCGGTGATCCGCTCGGTATTCACGGCAATCGGCATCACGCCGGTCGGCGCAAATCCCATCTGCTCGAGCTCCTGGCGGTTGAACTCCGAGTCGCCGAGCGCGAGATCGACGTGGCCCACCAGCGTCGCCAGCTCGCGGCGCCCGAGGGCGGCCAGCCGGAAGAGCCCGGCATCGTACGGCGCGAAAAAGGCCGCGGGCGTGATGTTGTGGTACTGCAGCACGCGGGCCCCGCGCAGCGAGGCAAACGCGTGGGACATCGGCGAGGGCAGGGCAAAGTGGAAGATCGTGACATCGCCGCCCCGGGCCGCGGCGTCCTCGAACGGCCGCACCTCCGCGCGGAGGTCGTCGTCCATGGTCAGCGCGAAGAGCTCGGACGAATGTCCCGCGTCCCGCAGCATGTCGCGCACCCGCCGGGCGCTGTCGCCGATCGCGTCCCCGCGGTGCGCGGCCGGAACCCACTGGTTGATGATCACCGTGGGGGCTCGGGGCTCGGCTGCCGGGATTCGGGCTCCGGGATCGGCAGGGCCCGGTAGAGCGCGGGCCGGAACTGCCGCAGCTCCTCGAAGCGCTCGAACTGGTCGAACTGCTGCCAGAAGTCCCATGCCACCTCGGGCGCGGGATGGGGCGGGAGACGCAGCGTGTCGGCGACGAAGCGAAGCAGCGTTCCCCCGAAGTCGCGGCCGAGGAGCCGCTGCAGCGCGCCGTCCTGCGTCTGCACGACCGCGTCGGCGAGCCGCGGATCGCCCGTCAGCGCCTCCATCAGGGCGGCGATATCATGCGGATCCTTGCCCTCGTACAGGACTCCGCCTCCGTCCATCGTCGAGGGGACGGCGGTCGATGCATACGCCAGGACCGGCACGCCCTTGTAGAACGCCTCGATGATCGGCACGCAGAATCCCTCGTGCTCGCTGGCGCAGAGGAAGAGATCCGCCACGTCGTAGAGCGCCGTGAGCTCCTCGTTCGATACCTGCCCCAGGAAGTGCACGTCCGGTGTGCCCAGCCTCGCGACGAGAGCGTGCAGCATCGCCAGGTATCGTTCGAAGCCGCTGTAGGACCCGACAAGGAGGAGACGGGAACGGGGGTTGTGCCGCGTCCGGTACGCGTGAAAGGCCCTGATGACGTCTTCGAACTTCTTGTTCGGAATGACCCGGCCGACGAACAGAATGTTCGTCCACGCGTCGTCGAAGTCCGCTGCGCGGACGCGGTCCGGCTCGACGTCGAGGTGCGAAAAGCCGGGTACGACGGGGAGGACGCCTGTCGCCCGGAATCCCGCGGCGTCGAGCTCCTGGCGGTTGTACTCCGAGTCGCCGAGCGCGAGCTCGCAGCGGGCGATGTACGCCGTGAGTTCGCGCCGGCCCCGGAAGCAGAGCTTCACGAGATCCTTGTGGACGCCGATGAAATACTCCGGCGGCGTGATGTTGTGATACACGAGCGCCATCCGGCCGGGCAGCGCGTAGGCGGTCCGTGACGCCCGCGATCCGATCGAGAAGTGGTGAATCAGCAGGTCCGACGGGGACACGTTGCCCAGGAGCTCACGATAATCGAGGGTCTCGTCCTCGAGGCGGGGGTCGGCCGTCTCCACGAAGATGTGCGACTCGTACCCGGCGGCTCGCAGCACGCGCCTGATGCCGAGCACCTCGTGCCCGATGGCGTCGCCGTACCCGAGAGTGGCGAGCACCTGGTGCACGCGAGGCGCGCCGGTCACCCCGGCACTCATGCGGACCGCGACAGATCGTGCGCGGCGTCCGGTCGCGGGATGACAGCGCCGGACGGGATGGCCGCCAGGATTTCGCGGGCCGGGGGAATATCGCGGCGCCGCCTGGCGAAGAAGCCGGGCAGCGGCTCCGGCGGCTGCAGCGAGGCGCGGCCTGGTCCACGCGACAGGCGATCGAACATATCGAGGTATTTCTGTTCGATGACGGGCCACGCATAGTGGCGCTCGAAGTACTCGCGTCCGTTGCGGCCCAGCCGCGTGTGGAGCGGACTCTTGGACTCGAGCGCGAAGAGCGTCTCTGCGAATTCCTCGTACCGTTCGTAATACAGGCCGGCGGCGCTCCGGATGCACTGCCCCTTGAGCACGTCGCATCGCCCGTTCGCCAGCACGGGACGGCCGAGCGCCCACGCCTCCAGCGCCACCATCGAGAGGCTCTCGAAGTAGGAAGGCATGATCAGCACGTCGGAGGCGGCGAGCGCGTCGAACTTGTCCTCGTCGGCGAGAAAGCCCAGGTGTCGAATCCGCGGGTGCTGCGGCACGGGCATGATGGCGCTGCCGACGAGCACCAGGTCCAGGCCGCGCGGGAAGGTCGCGGCGTACCGCTGAAAAAAGTCGAACAGCTCGCCGCACCCCTTGTTCTCGTCGATGCGTCCCACGTAAATCGCGAAGGGGCGGCTGACGTCGAACTTCCGCCGGAACCGTTCCGGATCCGTCCGGGCGGGCACGTCGGAGCCGACCCCCACCACCACGCCGGGCACCTCCTGGTTGCCCGTCGCCGCCTGGATCATCGCCTGCTCCTCGTGCGAGTTGTACATCACGGCCCGCACTCCACGGAAGGTCGGACCGAAGATCGACAGGCCGATTGCGGGATCCCGTTCCGCCGTGGGGACGAGCACGGCCTTGTCGTGCAGGCGGCGCGCGCCGTGCCAGGCGTGATAGTAGCGGTAGCTGAAGAGCAGCACGAAGTCGAGGTCGCCAGCGCGGCGCGACAGATAGTCCACGAGCGCGGGGCTCGCCGGCCCTTCGCTCTCGAGCCACGACAGTTCGTCCGCCACCGAATGCGTCGTCTCGAAGACGCGGCGCGACTGACGGCCGAACTGCAGCGGGTTGCGCTCGTGCCGGACGGGAAACCGGTGTACCGGCACGCCGTTCACCTGCTCGGTGCCGGCCGGCCATTCGTTCCGCCACGTGACGTAATCACGGGCACAGGAGGTGACGACCTCGACCTCCGCGTGACGCGACAGCCGTTCCGCGACGTACCGCGCGTGGAGCTCGGCGCCGCCGTTGATCGCGGTCCCGTATCGCTGGACTACGACAGCCAGCTTCACGA
>JALZOC010000501.1 GCA_030857365.1 Acidobacteriota bacterium | reverse complement strand
CTGCAGGTTCTCATCGATGATGGAAAAAAAGAACGGCCGGCCGCTCGCGCTTGCTTCCTTTTCGACAATCACGCGCATGTCGTCGTTGTACATGGGCCAACGCAGCCCTCTGTCGGCCGCCGCCGCGGTGGTCCATGACACCCGGAACGGCACCAGCGGATCGGCCACCCCCTGGCGGACCATGCCCGGCATATGGGGGCTGTAGAACACGCCGAATCCGCCGCGGACGACGCTCGAGCCGTCGTCATCGAGGGTCAGAGCAAAACCTGCGCGCGGCCCGAGGTTCACCCAGCCATCCGGCTTGTAGGGCTGGTCGGCCGGCCTCTGCGGCCCGAAGTCGAGGCGCCGCAGGTCGGTGGGGGTCCCGAAGTTGACGATGGTCGCTGGCGCATCGGTCGTCGGCTCGACCAGGATCGGCGTGTAGTAGTCGTAGCGCACCCCGAGATTGAGCACAAACCGATTGCTCAGGCGCCAGTCGTCCTGCGCGAAGCCGCCGACTTCGTGCATTCGAGACGTGTGCGGCGGCGCGCCGAACGTCGGACGCACCTCGCTGGGAATATTGGCGAGCGCGTCCGCCTTGTTCTGGAACACGAACACCGGGTTCTCGGGATTGCTTCGCATACCGGTCTGCAGCGTCCAGCGCCCCCCGATTTTCACCTGGTGGCGGCCGAACGTACGACTGACCTTCTGGTCGGCATTGTAGGCCGTGCCGTCCATATCCCACACCTCGGACCCGGGAGTGCTGAACAGGCTGCGGATACTGAGCTGTCCGAGGCGCCGTCCCCACAGATTGGTCTCGGGCTGGCCGGGATCGCGTATCTCGAAGTATCGGTCCAGCCGCGCCATGTCGTTCCGGTTGTAGCCGAAACGGCTCTCGTAAACGGTGGTCCCGCGGGTCATCACGTAGTTGACGGCCACCCGATCCTGCTCGCTCGTCCAGGTGCGATCGTTGATCCCGTCGAGGTTGATTCGCGGATCGAGGGCAAACGGCCGCATGCGCGTATACGTCAGCGTCAGGTGCGCACCCCCGCCCATCACGAGGTCGCTTTTGGCCACGACGTGATTCTCCGTACGCTCACGATTGCGCGCCCCCACGAACAACCCGACGTCCTGGTCGCGCGGCTCTGTCGGCAGGGGGATGGTGTCGAGCGCCATCCGTGTCTCCGGGAACGGTAGTGCCGCCAAGAGCTGATCTCTCAGGGCCTGCGTGGGTACGGTGCCCTGCACGCGCTGAAACGCCGATTCACGGTATCCCTCGTACGTCCCGAAGAAGAACACTTTGTTGCGCAGAATCGGGCCTCCAAGCGAGGCACCGAACTGATTGAACACCACTCGCGGCTTCGGAATGGCCTGTCCGTCGGCGGTGCGACTTGGGAGGAAGAGATCGCGCGCGTTCAGCGCTTGTCCCTGATAGTTCTCCACGAGCGATCCGTGGAACACGTTGGTGCCGGAGCGGCTGATCACATTGATCTGACCACCGACCACGCCGCCGTACTCGGCTGGCATGATCCCCTTCACGAGTTGGACCTCCTGCACCGCTTCGATACTCATCACGTCGATGTAGTTGGTCCCTTGGTATTGCGACAGGCCGCGGCCCTCAGGGTTCGAGTTGGCGTCGGTCCCGTCAACGCTGATGCCCGTCCCGTGACGACCGACGCCGTTGAGGCGCACGCCCCGCGTGCCGCCCGTGGTATCTGCGCCCGGCGCAAGGCGGAGCAGCCCCGTGATGTTCCTCCGCGCCAGCGGAAGCTCGCTCAGTTTGAGTGCGCCGAGGGTCTCCATCTGATGGGAGGTCGACGCTTCCACCAAAGGTGTTTCCCCCTGAACGGTGACGCTCTCCCCAATCGATCCGATCTCGAGATCGAAGGTCTGACGGACGGTCTGTCCCCCCGGCAGGTCAAGTCCCGTACTCGTGTGGGTCTTGAAGCCTTGCAGCTCAATCGTGACCGTGTACGCTCCGCGCGGGAGCGCCGTCACCGTGAACTCGCCGAGAGGGTTGGTCGTCATGGTCCTGACAGCCGCGGTGTCGTCGTGCCGGACGGAGACCGCCGCGCCTGGAAGCCTGGAACCGCTCTGGTCCTGCACCACGCCTTGAAGCGTTGCGGTGGTGACCTGGGCAAAGACGCCAGTGGAAAAGAGGACGCACGCTGCCGCCAGTGGCAGCCGCCGGAACACAAGAGATCGCATGATCACTCCCTCTCTAAAAACGCTCGATCACCCCGTACTCCGTGGCAGAACACCGGTGGCCCGTCACACGGCAGCGGAGCCTGCACGCGCCCGAAGGAGAGCGGGTCGGTATCCGAGATCGGCCGACAACCGCGCCGCCCCGGTCATCACCACTCGGGCCAGCGCCGGGACCCGCTTTCGCGAGAGGCGGAAGGCCGGCCCGGCAATGCTCACCGCCGCGATCACGAGTCCAGAATGATTCCGGACGGGAGCCCCGATGCATCGCAGTCCTACTTCAATCTCCTCGTCGTCCACGGCGTATCCGCGCGCCCGGACACGGGCCAGCTCGGCCATCACGGCTGCGCGCGTGACCAGCGTGCGGCGTGTGCGGGCGCGCCGGGGGTACTCCGCGAGCACCATGTCGCGTATCGGATCCGACACGTGGGCGAGCATCGCCTTTCCGACGGCGGTGCAATGCATGGGCGTGCGGCGTCCCACCGTGGCCGGAGTGCGCACGGTGCGGGTGCTTTCCGCGATCAGCACCGACACCATATGTCCGTCGTCCATGATGCAGAGGTGCGCGGTCTCGCCCGTTTCTGCGACCAAAGCATCAAGGAGCGGCTGTCCATAACTGTGCAGGTTCAGAGTGGCCACCGCGCGGCTCCCGAATTCGAAAAGCTTCAACCCGAGGCTGAATCTGCCGTCTGCTGGATGCTTGCGGATGTATCCGAGCTGCTCAAGCGCCGCGAGCAGGCGATGAATCGTGCTCTTGTGAAGCGAAAGGCGCTGAGCGATTTCCCCGGGAGCCAGCGCCGACGGCGCATCCGCAAGGGCCTGCAGAATACCCGCGGCGCGATCGAGCACCTGTACGCGGTAGAGGGAATCCGGCCGCTGTGACCTCACGCCGGCAATCTCACGGGCGGGCGGGCCGGCGCAGCGTGAAGTTTCGCATGGTGCAGGGCGGTTTCATACCGCGAATCGAGGCGCCGTGTCAACAGTTCAACGGGCGCACACGTCTTCGAACCAGCAGATCACTTTCGTGCCGCGGCGTCGCGCTCTACCGGAGTTTCAGCAGAAAGATTCCGTATCCGACACCCGCGGGATCACTGCTGCGTGCCGACTGGAAGGCCATGATCCGGCCGTCCGGGCTGACCACGGGATTGGACG
>JALZOC010000500.1 GCA_030857365.1 Acidobacteriota bacterium | reverse complement strand
CTTTAAACTTTGTCCGGCGTGCTCTAAACTTTGTCCGGCGTGCTCTAGACCTTATCGGGAACGACGAACGGCGTCCGGTACTCGCGCGTCAGCATCTTGTTCGCCTCCGCATCGCCAACGCACGTCATCGTCTTTTCATCCCAGTCCGCACGGTCTCGTTCGGGCTCGCGAAGCCGCGCACCGCCGCGCCTGGCGGGTCGATTCTGACACAGGTTGGAGCCAGGGGACACGACGGACTCACGGCTGACCCGGCGTCGCACCACAGATGTGTCGCGAGCACGGAAAGCTCTGCCGCCTTAATCCGCCGGCTCTACCGGCAACGCAGTGAAGTCCAGGAGGATCTCCACACCGGAGGTCTCATGATCCGAGGGGGCGGCTCGTCGCGCGGGGCAGGTCACCGGTGTGGCGGAGCCGGTCAGCGCGGCGAAGTACCGGACGGCGACCTCCGGTGCCACATACCCGACCTTCTCCCCGGACGCGAGGACGGCAATCGCGTGGCGGAAGTAGCGGTTGCCAGGCTCGGTCACCAGCGTCGCCGTAAAGGTGGATGGCAGGCGCCCGATTCGCTCGGCGTAACCAAGACCGCCAACGACGGGAATGCGCGACCGGACCGAGGGGGCCGTCACTTACTCCCTCCCCCCCGGCAGCGTAAACGCAATCAGGTTCGGCCCGAAGGGAGGAGAGGATCTGCTCAACTGCAGCCCGCCACCCGCCATGATGACCACGTACTGCCGTCCGTCGCGGCCCAGGAAGGTCATGGGGGCGGCCTTTGCGTCGGCGTCGATTTTCGCGACCCAGAGCTCCTTGCCCGTCCGTGCATCGAAGGCCCGGAAGCGCCGGTCCGCCGTCGCGCCGATAAATACGAGGCCGCTCGCGGTCGCCAGGCTCCCGCCAAGGTTCAGCGCCCCCGTGTTCCTGATTCCCTTTTCTTCGAGCGCCTCGACAGTGCCAAGCGGCGCTCTCCACGCCACGTCGCCCGTATTCGCATCGACCGCGACGAGCTCACCAAACGGAGGGGCGGAACACGGAATGCGGCTCTCGGGATTCCAGAAGCGACCGTATGCTCCGCCAACTGGAGATGTCTTGGCGTAGGTGGTTTCACCCGTATCCCCGTTCGTGCGCAACACCATGCGGCCGACCATGCCCAGGTTCGATACGTTGAGGAAGATCAACCCGAGTTGCGGGTTGTACGACACGCCACCGAATCCTCCCCCACCGAGCGTGCTCGGGAACGTGACGACGTGGCCTTGCAGAGGCATCGGGGCGTAAGGTCCGTCGAAGAACATCTCATTCCGGTCCCAGAGGTTCCTGCAGAACGTGGCGTGCTCCGGCGTGAGGTCGTAGAAATCGGTGCGCGGATCGAACGTCATGCGCGAGAGCGGCGGCGGCTTCAGCGGGAACGGCTGCGTCTTCGAGGTGTACTCGCCGGGAACGACGGTCTGCGGCACCGGACGCTCTTCGAGTCCGAACACAGGCTCCCCGGTGATCCTGTTGAACACGAACAGGAGCCCTGCCTTCGTGATCTGCGCGACGGCGGGGATCACCTGGCCCCCACGGCGCACGTCCATCAACGTGGGGAGCGCAGCGGGATCGTAGTCCCACAGGTCGTGGTGCACGAGCTGCTGGTACCACTTCAGCCTGCCGGTCTGCGCATCGAGCGCGACGAGCGAGTTGCCGTATAGATTGTTTCCATGGCGGTCGGCGCCGTAGAAGTCGTCTGTCGGGCTTCCGAGAGGTACGAAGACGAGGCCGCGTACCACGTCGACGGTCATGAACCCCCAGGCGTTGGTCCCCGATCGATTCTTCCAGGCCCCCGGGGGCCACGTCTCGTTTCCGGGCTCTCCCGGCCGCGGAACGGTGTGGAAGGTCCAGAGCAAGGCGCCCGTCCTGGCATCCCAGCCGCGGACGTCTCCGTAGAGGCGTCCTGTGGCCGGCGCCCCCTCGCCATTGGCGCCGCCCGTGATCACGACGTCTCTGAATACCGCCGGCGGCGACGGAAGCGTGAATGCCCCTTTTCCGCCGTCGACACTCACGCCGGCCCTGAGGTCGACGCTCCCGTCACGTCCGAATCCGGGGGCCAGCGTCCCCGTCCTGACGTCAACCGCAATCAAGCGCCCGTCCCCGGCGCCGGTGTAGAGCCGTGGGCCCGTTCGGTCGTCCCCGGGCCAGTAGGCCAGGCCGCGGCGGGACATCTCCTTCCCGGTGAACTTCCACAGCACTCTCGCGGTCTCCGGTTCGAGCGCGAAGAGCGCATCGCCTGCTGGCACGTACATGACGCCGTCGACGACGAGCGGCGTGGCCTGCATACCCGTGCCGCCTGTATCGAACGTCCAGGCGCGCGTGAGGGTGCCGACGTTCGCCGGCGTGATCTGCGTGAGCGGTGAAAATCGCTGCCCTCCGGGATCGCGGCCGTAGGAGCGCCACTCTCTGGACGCCTGCGGGTCGCCTGGCCGCGCCGGCGGAGAGGGAGCACTCGCAGGAGAGCTTTGGAGCGCGCATCCGATCACCACACTCGCCGCCAGCGGGACGACGATGGTACGGAGGGTGCGGAGGGTCATGAAGGTGATGAGCCGTTCAGCGGCGGAGCTCCGCGAGAGGAACTTCGGCCCCCCCGCGATCCTTGCTGAGTTGAGCGGCCGACATGTACTCGAACAGTTCGACGGTCTCGGCAGCGTCGACCGGAGGACGTCCCGTGTGAAAGAACTCGGCGATCGCAAGCACGAGTCCGTCGTAGCCCGCGGACGGGCCCGACTCCGCGGTCCCTTTGTCGCCGATGAGACGAAGCACGGGCGGCTTGCCGGTGGTCTTCAGGGGCCCGTAGTACTCGCCGATACGTCCATCCCGCCACGTGCCCGTGGTCACGTCGGCTTCGTCGTCCACCCTGCGCGACACGCTCACGCATCCGGGCCCCATCACCGCGTAGAGGGCCTCGACGCCATGTATTCCATAGAAGTACAGGTCGGGGTGATGCGCAAGGATGTTGAACGGCGAGGTCGCCTGGACCTTCATGACTTTCCCTACGCCGGGATTCTCCCGAAGCCGGGGAATGTCCGGGTGGAATCGATAAGACGACGTGCTGAACCAGGGTGTGCCCGTCTCCGTTCCCAGCCGCACGATAGCGCGCACGTCCTCGAGGCTCGCCGCCAGCGGCTTGTCGATGAAGACGCGCTTGCCGGCTTTCAGCACGGGCGTCACCTGCGCCAGGTGCGGGCGGCCATCCACGCTTTCCAGCAGGACCACGTCCACTTTCGACAGCAGGGCTTCCAAGCTGTCGACGATCTCGACCCCGTGCTTCTCGCGGATTGTGGCGGCGAACTTCTCGACACGGTCGGCGC
>JALZOC010000499.1 GCA_030857365.1 Acidobacteriota bacterium | reverse complement strand
CCGTCGCGTTCGCGCCCGTCTCCCGCACCGCGTCGGCAACGGTGTTGAAGACCGGGAACCCCTCGTGCGTGGTGCCTCCCTTGCCCGGAGTGACGCCGCCGACAACCTTGGTGCCGTAGGCCGCCGCCTGCTTGGCGTGGAACGTGCCTTCGCGCCCGGTGAGGCCCTGGACGATGAGCCGGGTGCTTCTGTCGATCAGTACAGCCATAAAGAAAACGTCCTACGTGCTCCGTGCGAGCGCCACGACCTTGTCGGCCGCCTCGCTCATCGTATCGGCCGTGGCGAAGTTGAGCCCGCTCCGCTGGAGCATGTCTTTTCCCTGCTCGACATTCGTCCCTTCCATGCGGATCACGATCGGCACCGACACGCCGAGGTCCTTGACGGCGGCAATCACCCCTTCGGCCAGAACGTCGCACCGCAGGATGCCGCCGAAGATATTGATGAGAACCGCCTTGACGCTCGTGTCCGACATCAGGATCTTGAAGGCGTTCCGGATCTGCTCGGCATTGGCGCCGCCCCCCACGTCGAGGAAGTTGGCCGGTTCTCCGCCGGCCAGCTTGATGATGTCCATGGTCGCCATCGCGAGCCCCGCGCCATTCACCATGCAGCCGATCGTGCCATCGAGCTTGATGTAGTTGAGCGAGAACTTCGAGGCCTCGACCTCGAGCGGATCCTCCTCCGCCACGTCGCGGAGCGCCTTGAACTCGGGATGACGGAAGAGCGCGTTGTCGTCGAACGTCATCTTCGCGTCGAGGGCGAGCACGTCCCCCTCCTCCGTGATGATGAGCGGATTGATCTCGATGAGCGACGCGTCCGTCCCCACGAAGGCGTCGTACACGGCGGCCATCACCTTGCCCGCCTGCGCCACCTGCGGCCCCTCGAGCCCGAGCGCGAACGCCAGCTTGCGCGTCTGAAAGCCCCTCAGCCCGACGCCCGGATGGATGTACTCCTTGAAGATGCGCTCGGGGGTCTCTTCGGCGACCTTCTCGATCTCGACGCCCCCGTCCGGACTCACCATGAGCACGGGACGCTCCGTCGAGCGGTCCATCACGATTCCCAGGTACAATTCGCGCTTGATCCGGAGCCCCTGCTCGATCAACAGGCGCTGCACGCGCTGGCCGGCGGGCCCGGTCTGATGCGTCACGAGGAGCATGCCCATGATCGCGGCGGCCGCTTCGGCAGCGGCCTGCGGTCCTTTGACCACCTTGACCCCGCCACCCTTGCCGCGCCCGCCGGCGTGAATCTGCGCCTTGACGACAACGGTGCCGCCGCCGAGCCGTGTGGCGACGGCGCTCGCCTCTGCCGCCTTCTCCACCATCTCCCCAACCGGGACGGGGACCCCGTGGCGCGCGAGAATCGCCTTGGCCTGGTATTCGTGGATCTTCATGCCCTGCGTCAAACCTCGGGGACGTTACACCGCGTCAAACCTCTTGGACCCACAACGGGACACGGAACAATATTCCGTGGCTCTGAATCATGTGCCGGCCGGGTCCGTTGAATCAAGCGTGAGCGGTCGTCGCCTTGCGTGGCCGCGAACGCAGCAGGTACAATCGAACGGATCGGGAGCGCCATCAGATGTCGACCTTTGGCCGTGTGTTCTCTTCGTCCGTCGGCACGAAGCTGCTGATCGGCCTCACGGGGCTCGGACTCTTTGCCTACATGGTGCTGCACCTGATCGGGAACGCGCTGATCTTTGCCGGCCCCGATCTCTTCAACGAGTATTCCCACACGCTCATCTCGAACCCGCTGCTGCTGCCCGTCGAGCTGGGGCTGCTGCTCATCTTCCTCCTCCACGTCTACAAGGCCATCACCAATTACTTCGCCAACGCCGCGGCGCGGCCTGTGCGGTACGCAAAGAAAGACCGTGCGGAGCACACGAGCCGGAAGAGCCTGGCCTCCTCCACGATGCTGTGGTCGGGCCTCATCATTTTTCTCTTCGTCATCGTCCACGTGTGGCAGTTCCGGTTCGGCACGTTCTACGAAACCGGAGGGGAAATTCCCGTTCGCGACCTCGCACGAACCGAGCTCGAGGTCTTCAGCCAGCCCGTGTGGGTCGCTCTCTACGTCGTGGCGACCCTGCTCGTGGGCCTGCACCTCCGCCACGGCATCTCGAGCAGCCTCCAGTCCATCGGCCTGGATCACCCGGTCTATACGCGGCGTCTAACACAGTGGGGCATCATCTTCGCCGTCCTCATCGGAGGAGGATTGGCCGTCATTCCGGTGTGGGTTTATCTGACACAGTAGCTGTCAGCTGTCAGCCTTCGAACTTCAGACTTGTTCATATGCTTGACCCCAGGATTCCGGCCGGCCCGCTCGCGGAGAAATGGGATCGCCACTGCTTCGAATCGAAGCTGGTCAATCCGGCGAACCGCCGGAAGTACACCGTCATCATCGTCGGCACCGGGCTGGCGGGAGCGTCGGCGGCTTCGTCGCTCGGAGAGCTTGGGTACAACGTTCTGAGCTTCTGTATCCAGGACAGTCCCCGCCGGGCCCACAGCATCGCGGCGCAGGGCGGAATCAATGCCGCGAAGAACTACCAGAACGACGGCGACAGCATCCAGCGGCTCTTCTACGACACGGTCAAGGGTGGCGACTACCGTTCGCGGGAAGCCAACGTCTACCGGCTGGCGCAGTTGAGCGTGAACATCATCGATCAGTGCGTGGCACAGGGAGTGCCATTCGCTCGCGAGTACGGCGGCCTGCTCGATAATCGATCGTTCGGCGGCGCGCAGGTGTCCCGCACGTTCTATGCCCGCGGCCAGACCGGCCAGCAGCTGCTGCTCGGCGCGTACCAGTCGATGATGCGGCAGGTGCAGAAGGGAACCGTCCAGTCCTTCGCCAACCGCGAGATGCTCGACCTGGTGGTGGTCAACGGGCAGGCGCGCGGCATCATCGTCCGCAATCTGCTGACGGGAGAGATGGAGCGATACGCCGGGCACGCGGTCCTGCTCTGCAGCGGCGGCTATGGCACTGCGTACTACCTCTCGACCAATGCCGTGAACTCCAACGTCACGGCGGCGTGGCGGGCGCACAAGAGGGGCGCGTTCTTCGCAAACCCCTGCTACACGCAGATTCACCCCACCTGCATTCCAGTCTCGGGCACGGAGCAGTCGAAGCTCACGCTCATGAGCGAGAGCCTCCGGAACGACGGGCGCGTGTGGGTGCCCAAACGCAAGGGGGACGCGCGGCCACCAGACCAGATCCCGGAGGCGGAGCGCGACTACTACCTGGAGCGACGTTACCCGAGCTTCGGCAACCTCGTGCCGCGGGACGTCGCGTCGCGGAACGCGAAAGCCGTCTGCGACGAGGGACGGGGCGTGGGCGAAAGCGGCCTGGCGGTGT
>JALZOC010000498.1 GCA_030857365.1 Acidobacteriota bacterium | reverse complement strand
TCGTGTCGGAGGAGACCGGCCAGATATCCCTGGCCATTGACGGCCACATCGAACGCAACCTCACGCCTGACGCGCTGCGGGAGCGGATGCGCTCGCTCGTGACGCTGCGGCGGTCGAGCGGCCAGCACGCGGGCGCCCGCGCCTACGACGTCTAGCTACGGGCCTGACCACGTTGACCTACCACCCCTTCCGGCACCTCGGACTCAAGGCCATGGCGGTCGCGCTCGCGACGCTGCTGTGGCTCACCGTGGCGGGAGATCACCTCGTCGAGCGCAGCATGCGTGTGCCGCTGGAGTTCCGGAACATTCCGCCTGCGCTCGAGATCGTCGGCGATCCTCCGACCTCCGTGGACGTACGGCTGCGCGGATCGTCCGCCTTGCTGGCGCGCATCGAGCCGCGCGAGATCGTCGCCGTGCTCGACCTGGGCTCGGCGCGTCCAGGGTCCCGGATGTTTCACCTCCGGAACGACGAGGTTCGCGCCCCCTACGGAGTCGAAGTGGCGCAGGTGGTGCCCGGCACCATCGCGCTCGCGATGGAGAAGTCCGCCACGCGCACGATCCCGGTGCTGCCGGCCGTCGATGGTCAGCCGGCTCCGGGATTCGTCATGGGCAAGGCGGCCGCGCACCCCCCGACGGTCGACGTCTCGGGTCCGGAGAGTCATCTGCGGCGGCTGACGGGCGCCACGACGGAGCCGGTGAATGTGACCGGTGCCCAGAGCCGCGTGACCGACGTCGTCACCGTCGGCATCGCCGACCCGGCCGTCCGACTCGCCAGGGCCCAGAATGCGACCGTAACGGTCGAGATCCTGCCGGCGCCGCGCGAGCGCGAAGTGTCCGGCGTGCCGGTTCGGTACAGGAATCTCTCGCCGGGCCTGGTGGCCCAGGTGAAGCCCGTGCTGGCGCGCGTGAACGTGCGCGGGGCGCGAGGCGCCGTGGAGGCGCTGCGCCCGGGGGAAATCGAAGCGTTCGTGGACCTTGCCGGCCTCGGCCCGGGCCGGTACAATCTTCGCGTCCAGACAGACGAGTCGCAGCGCTTCGGGATCGGTGGCATCGATCCCGCCGTCGTCGACGTCGTCATCAAATGACAGTAAATGACGGTGCCACGCGTGGCCGTTCCCGAATGAATTGATGTCTCAGCGACTTTTCGGTACTGACGGCGTTCGCGGCCGCGCCGGCGACTATCCGCTCGATCACGAGACCGTGGCGCGTCTCGGTGCCGCGCTCGTCCGTGGCATGGGCGGCCGGCAGGCCGGCGCGCGCCGACTCAGATTCCTCGTGGGCCGGGACACTCGGGAATCCGGTGAATGGATCGAGCGTGAGCTTGCGCGCGGTGTGCATTCGGCAGGTGGCGAGATCATCACCGCTGGCGTGATCCCCACACCCGCCGTCGCGTACGTCACGCGCGCGATGGGATTCGACGCGGGGATCGTGATCTCAGCGTCGCACAATCCTTTCGAGGACAACGGGATCAAGGTGTTCTCCGGCAAGGGGGAGAAGTTCACGGAACGGCTCGAGCGCGAAGTGGAGGAGATCATCCACGACGCGAGCTGGACGGTGTCGGGGCCGGCGGACGTCCCCGTGGAGAGCACGAGCGTCGTCGACGCCTACATTCAGCACGCGCGGCTGGCGCTGCCCGAGCCGCGGCGGCTCGGGGCGTTCCGGATCGCGATCGACACGGCCAATGGCGCGACGACGACCGTCGCGCCGAGGCTGTTCACGGAGCTTGGATTCGACGTGGTCCTGCTCGGCGCGGAGCCTGACGGCCGCAATATCAACCTCGACTGCGGATCGACCCATCCGGAGGCGCTCGCCAGGACGGTGCGCGACGACGGGTGCCGGATGGGCGTTGCGTTCGACGGTGACGGCGATCGCGCGATCTTCGTCGATGCGTCCGGCAAGGTGGTGGACGGCGATGCCGTGCTCCTGATGTGCGGCCGCCACTGGAAGGCGCAAGGCCTTCTCAGGGGGAACGCCATCGCCGCGACCGTGATGAGCAACATCGGCCTGGAGCTTGCGTTGCGGGAGAGCGGCATCGAGCTGGTGCGCTGTGCGGTGGGCGACAAATACGTCATGGAGGAGATGCTCAGACGCGGGCTTTCGATTGGCGGGGAGCAGTCCGGCCACATCATCTTCTCGGACCATCTCTTCACCGGGGATGGCATCGTCACGGCGCTGAGCGTGCTGCGGGTGATGGCGGACACGGGGCGCGAGCTTGCCGATCTGGCGGCCGAGCTCGTCACCTTTCCGCAGGTCCTCGTCAACGTGCGCGTGCGGGAGAAGAAGGACCTCGCCTCGGTGCCGGCCATTGCCGCGACCATGGCCCGGATCGAGCGCCAGCTCAACGGCGCCGGCCGGCTGCTCGTTCGGTTCTCGGGGACCGAGCCCCTCCTGCGCGTCATGATCGAAGGGAAGGATCAGCAGGAGATTCAGGGGTGGGCGACCGAAATCGCCGCGACCGTCAAAGAACACCTGGGATGACGGCGACCGGCGCGCGGCCGAAACTCAGTGTGAACGTCAACAAGGTCGCGACGCTGCGCAATTCGCGCGGCGGCCAGGTGCCGAGCGTCACCGAATCGATGCGCGTCGTCATCGAGGCGGGCGCCGCGGGCATTACGGTGCACCCCAGGGCCGACGCGAGGCACATCACCGAACAGGACGTCCGTGACATCTCGGCCCATCTTTCGACTCTCGAGGGGCCGATCGAGTTCAACGTCGAAGGGGATCCTCGGCCGGGACTCGTAGCGCTCGTGCTGGAGGTTCGTCCCGACCAGTGCACGCTGGTGCCGGTTGCGCCCGGGGAAATCACCAGCCAGGCCGGCTGGCCGGCCGAGACGCCGGCGGGGGAGCTGTCCGGGATCGTCGGGCAGCTTCGCGCCGCCGGGATCCGGGTCAGTCTCTTCATCGACCCAGAGGAGGCCCCCGTCCGGTGGGCTGCCGATATGGGTGCGGACCGCGTCGAGCTCTATACCGAGCCATTTGCCCGTGCGTTCGCGGCGGGCCCCGATGCGGCTGCGTGCAGCTTTGCCCGCTACGAGTCGGCGGCGCGGCTCGCCAGCCGGTGCGGTCTGGGTGTAAATGCCGGCCACGATCTGGACCTGGACAACCTGGTGCTCTTCCGGACGCTGCCGCACCTCGCGGAGGTCTCGATCGGGCATGCGCTCATCAGCCGGGCGCTGTTTGTGGGCCTCGACCGCGCGGTGCGCGACTACGTGGCCGCCGTGTCGGGCTCGTAGGGGCCGGTGGACGGCGTCCCGCAGACGTTGTTATGATCGAGGGGCCTCGCACACTCTGAGCGTTGCGTCCGCTTGTGTCCATGCAGAAACAATCAGTGGTATTCGGCATTGCCGG
>JALZOC010000497.1 GCA_030857365.1 Acidobacteriota bacterium | reverse complement strand
GCGCGAAGGCAGACGAGGCGCGGCAGGCTGCGCGGCATATTTTCCGGACCCTTCGGCCGGCGGATGAGGCTGCTGTATTTGCGTTCGACACGCGCCTGGATCGCGTCACGGAATTCACCTCGGACCTCGCGGCGCTCGAAGCGGCGCTCGACCGGGTCGAGCCGCCGTTCGGCCAGACGTCGATGTACGACGCCATCGCGGACACCGCGCGCGTCGTGGCCGCGGCGGGCTCGGGCGGAGGACGTCTTCCGCAGCGAAGCGCCGTCATCGTGCTCACCGACGGCATCGACACGCGCAGCCGCCTGAGCTCCCCGGAGGTCTCGGGCATTGCGAGCGGCATCGACGTTCCGGTCTACATCGTGGCCCTCATCTCCGCCATCGACGACGAGCGGGACGAGGGGGGCGAGGTGCCAAGCGGTCCGCTGTCCAACCTGGCGCGGTGGACGGGAGGGGAAGTCTTCCCGGTCAGTGCTCCTGCCCACGCGAGCGTGGCGGCGCGGCAGATCGTGGACGAACTGCGGCACCAGTACGTGCTTGCGTTCGAAGCCTCGACGGCCCGCGGATGGCGGCCGCTCGAAGTGAGCGCCCGGGATCGTGATCTCGTCGTACGCGCCCGCGCCGGCTACACCGCCGGAGGCGCGGTCGCGCGCTCGGAACAGTCGTTGCTCCCCGCGAGAGGCGGGCGTGCGAAATGATGAAACTCAACGTCGGAAACCATAGCTCGGAGGACAAGATGAAGAAGCTCGTACTCGCAGTGCCGGTTCTTGCGCTCGCGCTTGGCGGCACGACCGCCTGCGCGACCAAGAAGATGGTCAGAACGCAGGTTGGGGAAGTGAACGGGAAAGTGGAGACGCTCTCGAAGACGGTCGAAGAGACCCAGGAGCGTACCCGCGCCAACGAAGGCAAGATCGGGGAAGTCGACCAGCGCGCCCAGGCCGCCGGTCAGCGCGCCGAGCTCGCGAACCAGAGTGCGGCGGAGGCACGCACCGCGGCCGCGGCCGTGAACACCCGCGCCGACGAGATCGAGCGCGCCTCGAAGCGGCTCGTCTACGAAGTCACCCTCAGCGAGGACAAGGGCGGGTTCAAGTTCGGCAAGGCTCTGATGCCCGATCAGGCGAAAGCGGACCTCGATGCCCTCGTGCAGACACTCAAGTCGGAACCGAATGGTGCGTTCATCGAGATCGAAGGGCACACGGACAACGCCGGCCCCACGGCCCTGAACTATCAGCTCGGCCTCGAGCGTGCCGAGGCGGTCAAGCGGTACCTGTACGACCAGCACCAGGTGCCGCTCCACAAGATCAACGTGATCAGCTACGGCGAAGAGAAGCCGATCGCGCCGAACAAGACCCGCGACGGCCGCTCGCAGAACCGGCGCGTCGTCATCAAGGTCCTGACGTAAACGGCCCCGGCGGATCCGCGCGCGCGCGCGGGTCCGCTCCGGCCCCGGTGGACCGGGAGCGGAGCGCAGGAGGTCCCGCCGGAATAGTCCGGCGACGACATCCGCGGCTAACGTCAGCACTTTCGCAGGGTGCTTCGCGTTCCGCTTCCGGTCGACCGGTTTCCTCACGCTCGTCAACTTCGGTCTTCTTCCTCACATTCGTCGCCGCATGGCTCCTCGGTGCTCTCGCCACGGAATGCCGGGCTCGCGCCTGGCGCTGACCGTTCGCGCCGGGCCGCCGGGAAGATGTGTTTTCCGCGAGGTTCGGTGACACAATACGGCGCATTGCGGGCAGGACTCGGCCCGCGGGAGGCTGCGATGCTGCTGTACGGGCCTGCCGTTCTCCGCCTGGCAGTGGGATCGATCTTCGTCGCGCACGGCGCACAGAAGCTGTTCGGCGTCTGGGGCGGCGGCGGCCTGGCCGGAACCGCGGGCTTTTTCGCCGGGCTGGGGCTGACCCCGGCCTATCCGCTGGCGATCCTCGCAGGCGTGGTCGAGTTCGCCGGCGGGACCATGCTGATCGCGGGGGCCCTCACGCGGTTTGCCGCGCTCGCGCTCATCGTCAACATGGCCATCGCGGTCTGGAAGGTTCACCTGGTCAACGGCTTCTTCCTGAACTGGAACCTTGTGGCAGGTCAGGGGCACGGGTACGAGTTCAACCTCGTTCTCACCGGCGCGCTCGCGTCGCTGGTGATCACGGGCGCCGGGGCGCTGTCGATCGACGGACAGCGGGCCCGGTCTGCAGAATCCCGATCGTACGGCCGTGCCCGGCTCCGGGCAGGACACGTGTGACAGCCCCCAGCGTTCGGCTCGGGGGAGCAATCATCACGGATCCGTCGAAGCCGTTCTGGCCCGAGGAGGGGCTGACCAAGCTCGATCTGGCGCAGTTCTACTCGCGCATCGCGGGGCAGATCGTACCCTGGATGAAGGGGCGCGGGGTCACCCTCGAGCGCTGCCCGGAGGGAGCGCGAAAAGCGTGTTTCTACCAGAAGCACGCGCCTGCGAACCTGCCCGCGGGTATCCCGACCGTCTCGCTGCCCGGGGCGTTTCCCGGCGACCGGGATCTCGACTGCATCCTGGGGGGCACCCGCAAGACGCTGCTGACGCTCGTGAACCTCGGGTGCATCGCGATGCACGTCATGGACAGCCGGGTCGATCAGCCCGAGAAGCCGGACTGGCTGTCGTTCGACCTCGATCCCGACGACGGGTTCGCGTCGGCCGCCCGGGTGGCGCTGCTGCTGCGCGCCAAGCTCGAGGACCATGGGTTGGAGCCGTACGTCAAGACATCCGGCGGCCGCGGGCTGCACGTGCTCGTGCCGCTCCGGCGCGGCGCCGACCAGGACCAGGTGCGCGCCTACGCCGCGGCGATTGCCGCCGAAATGGCCGCCGAGCACCCGGCCCTCGTCACCGTGGAGGCCCGCGTCGCAAAGCGGCGCGCCCCGGTGTACCTGGACGTGATGCGCAACGCAACGGGGCAGACGATCGTTCCGCCGTTTTCCGTCCGGTGGCGGCCGCGCGCTCCCGTGTCGATGCCGCTCGCCTGGGACGAAGTGAGCCCCCGTCTCGATCCGACCGTCTTCACCATCAGGACCGCGGAACGCCGAATGGGAGCCAAGGCCCCCTGGTCAAGTTTCTTCAGTCACCGGCAGACGCTTCCGCGGGTGTGAAGCGCCGCTCAGTCCTTTTCCAGAGAGACGTCTTTCCGCCAGCATGGAATTCCGCGACCGCGCAGCACTCATCACCGGCGGCAAGCGCATCGGAGCGGCGGTGGCCGCCGATCTGGCCCGGCGCGGCCTGGACGTGGCGCTTTCCTACAATCGTTCCATCGGGGAAGCCGAGGAAGCGGCGGACGCCGTACGCGGGGCGGGCCGACGGGCCTTCCTGATTCGCGCGGATCTCGCCGACGGCGCC
>JALZOC010000052.1 GCA_030857365.1 Acidobacteriota bacterium | reverse complement strand
CCCGTGCTGGCGAGTGCGGTGAAGTTCCTCCGCGACGGCGGACTCGGGACGATCTACTCAGGCCGGACAGTCATCCACCGGCCGAGAGACCCGATCGGCGTGGCGCCCCAGGGGCCGGTGCCCCCGGGCGTGCACTACGATCTGTGGCTGGGGCCAGCTCCCGATCGGCCGTTCAGCGAGAATCATTTTCACTACAACTGGCACTGGTTCTGGGAGTACGGCACGACGGACCTCGGCAACACGGGCGTCCATTCGCTCGATGCCGTCCGCTGGCTGCTCGGCAAGTCGGAGCATCCGCGGACGGCGTACTGCAGCGGCGGACTGTATGAGGCGGGTGCGCCGACGGATCAGACGACGCCCAACATGCAGCAGGCGACGTATCGGTACGCGGACGGAACCGAGCTCCACTGCGACCTGCGAAACTGGTTCAGCGGCCCGCCCGAGGCGCAGGGCGTCTACGTCTCTGGATCGAAGGGGTGGATGAAGGTGGGCGACGACCGCGCCCAGGTGTACTTCGGGCGGAAGAACGAACCGGGTCCGACGCTGACCGCGGAGACGGCTGCTGATCCCGGGCAGGCGCACTTCGAGAACTTCATCGAGTGCGTACGCTCACGAAATTCGCAGAAGCTTCGCGCGCCGCTGGAAGAGGGGCACCTCTCGTCGACGCTCTGTCACCTCGGAAACATTTCGTACCGTGTGGGACGATCGGTGACGTTCGACGGTGCCGCCGAGAGGTTCATCGGCGACGAAGAAGCCGACAGGCTCCTCGGGCGCACCTATCGCGCGCCGTATGTGCTTCCGGAGAAGACGTAGACCTCCGCCCCTGGCGGTCAGCGTCGGACGCGAAGCGGCCTGGTGAAGGTTTCGTCGTGCTTCTCGTCGATGATCTCGGCCTCGTTTGTGACCTCGGCCGGGTGGGCCCGCCCAATCAACTGCGTGATAGCTGCGGTCACGATCGTCGCGGCAGCCTCGACGAATGTGGTCTGCTCACGGCCGTCCTGCAGTTCGATGGCCAGCACACCTGCGCACCCGTACGACTCCACCAGGGGCACCACCAGGGCGCCGCTGCTGTGTGCGCTGCCATTGATGGCGCACGTCCTGCCCGAACGGAACGCCGCCGCGGTCGCGTTGTCGGCGTCGCGACCTACGGTGGGAAGCTGCGCGAGCACCTTGTCCGAGTATCCGTGAACGAGTGCGGGTGCGAGCTCCTCGACCGTCGGGTCCCAGAGCCAGACGATGATGCCGGTAGCGCCGATGATGCGGGCGGCTTCCTGCAGGAGTGGCCGCAGTTCCGCTGACGTTGCGACGCGTCCGAGGTCGGTACAGAGATGCGCCACCGCGAGGAAGTCGAGTTCGACCGCCGGTGGGCCGCCCTGGCGATGCGAAGCCACTGAAACGGTGGTCTCACGGTCGTCCACCGGGACCGGCACCTCCACCGGCGTGGACTCGGCCACATCCATGAACAACTCCTCGGGGATCGTCGACGAGGTGTCCGGAGCAGCGATCGGGACTTCCTCCGCAACAGCCGCGACGGGTTCCGCGGCGGCGACGGAGGGACGCTCAGGCGCGCGCGGCACCGACCTCTCCCGAGCCGCCGGGGCGATGTGGTCCGTCGTCCGCCCGACGGGAGCCGGTGCGCTGACGGGAGCCCGCCCTGAGGCTACTGGATCCTGCATCACGTGAGCCCACGACGCGGCCGCCGAATCGTCAGCCGCGGGCGGACGACCCAGGCGCGCCAGAGAGCCGAGCGCCGAACCGACGAGGTTGCGGAGCCTTGTCGGCGGACCTCCACTCGTCCGCGCCAGCTCGATCTCGGACGCGCTCGCAGGCGCACTCGCCACCAGGTGCTCCGGATCCGGGTAGAGCTCCAGGAACTCGCGGACGACAACGTCGGGATTGAGACCTATCGCGTGCGCGTACGCGCGAATGAACGCACGGCGATAAATCCCCGACGGCCAGTTTGACACGTCGTCCCGCTCGACCGCTTCGAGGAGCGACAGCTTGATCTTGAGCTCCTCGGCGATCGTGCCAAGGTCGATCCCCTGCTCTTCACGCCGCAGGCGCAGCCGGGTGCCGAAAGTCTCAGGCATGGGCGTCGTATGGTTCACAGTCTCGGAAGGGTTTCCGAGCGCCCCGCATCGGGCGTTCCGGCGGCCCCGTCGCGATCGGGGCGAAACCGTGGGGGCAGAGTAACAACATGTGGACGGCACTTCAAGCGTAGAGCGCTCCGATTCAAGCGTAGAGCGCTCGAAATGTCGCCGCGGACGCGGAGCTCAACAGTCAGCTGGAGTGCGAGTGGCCCCGCGTGCGGGTTGAACCGGCACCGTCAGGGAGCGGCACCGGTGGGACCGCACCAGCCGAGACGACCGGCGGCACGACACCGGCGGCTGCCGCCGGCTTGACCCCCAGCTGCTGCAGCACGGTGGGGACGTTCAGACCCAGCGCTTCGAGCTGTTGCAGCAGGTTGAACACGAGCGCCGGACTTGTTTGTGCCAGCCGTCCGAGGCTGGAACTTCCGTTCTCGCCGTGACCGCCACCCTGATCGATCACCACCAGCTTGTCGATGTTGCCGAGCGGCGCCGCGACCGCCGCGAAGACTCCGGACGAGGCTTCGATGATGGCCGGCAGCTTCTCGAGGATGGTCTGGAGCCGCGCTGCGTCGTTGAACTCCTTCCACGCCTCCGCCTTCCGCAGGATGGCCGTTGCTTCGGCGACACCCTGGGCCTCGATGGCCTTGGCCTGCGCCAGGCCAATCGCCTCGATCTTCGCGGCTTCGGCGCGTCCCTCGGCTTCCACGGCCGAGGCGCGTCCGATACCCTCCTTCTTCAGTTTTTCCTGCTCGGCCTCGGCCAACGCGATCATCGCCGAGCGGCGCCCTTCGGCCTCGAGGATTGCCGACTGCTTCGCGGCTTCCGCGCGGACGACCGCCGCCAGGCGATCCGCTTCCGCCGGCTTGATGACCGTCGCATCGAGCTCCTTCTGCCGGCGGAGGACCTCCTGCTCCTGGACCGCGATCATCTCCTGTGTGCGTGTCCGGTCGACGCGGACCTCCTCCGCGACGACCCCCTGCCGCGCGGTGGCTTCGGAGAGCGGACCAGCCTGCTGCGCGCGCGCCTTCTGCGTCTCGATCTCCGCCTGGTACTGCGCCTGGCGGATCATGAAGTCTCGGGACGAAAGCGCGATCTCGGCATCCGCCTGGAACTTCGCCTTCTCTCCTTCCTGCAGCGCCTGCGACGATTTGATCTTGGCGTCCCTGTGGGCCTCTGCCTCGCCGATCGTCGCGTCGCGCTTCACCTCCGCCGTCCGCCGCTTCCCGAGCGCGTCGAGGTACCCCTCTTCGTCGCTGATCTCCTGGATCGTCAGCACGTCGACGCCGATGCCCATCTTCTCGAGATCGACCGCCGCCTCGGTCGTGAGCTTCTGCGCGAAGCTCTGGCGATCGCTGTTCACTTCCTCAACGGTGAGCGTTCCCAGGATGGAGCGCAGGTGCCCTTCGAGGGTCTGGAAGATCACTCGCTGCACCTGGTCGTGTGTCATGCCCAGGAACCGTTCGGCCGAGGCCTGCAGCGACGTGTCGTCGCCACGGATCTTGACGTTGGCGACCGCCTTGACCGAAACCGGCACACCTTTCAGCGTGTAGGCCCGCTTGATTTCCAGCGGGATCGTCATGACGTTGAGATGGAGGTACTCGACCTTCTCGAGCAGCGGGATGCGCAGCGCCGCGCCCCCTCGGACCATTCGATAGCCGACCACCCGGCCGTCCGGCAGTTTCCGTCTGCGGCCGCTGAGCACCGCCACGGCGTTGGGCGACACCTTGATGTAGTTCTTGCTGAACAGGTACGCCGCCGCGAAAAAGGCAAGGACGACGCCGAGGATCGCGAGGATCACCGACGCGAGCTGGATGTTGTCTGTCATGGGGCCCCTCGGCTTTCAGTGTGCCTTGACGATCACCGTCTCGCCGAGCACTTCGTCGACTTTCACGGCGGTGTTCTCCGGAATCGGCACGCCGTCGCGGGTTCGCGCAATCTTGTCCATCAGTTCCTCACCGAGCCGGACGCGGATCTGCCCGACGCCGCCGGCGGGAATCGCGATGACCACGCGTCCGACGGCCCCGACGAGATCGGAGGAGCGCACGTCGGTGCTGGCCTGCTGGCGGAAGAGCATGCGGGCAAGCGCCCAGATGGCGCCGCCGAAGAGGAGCCCCGTCCCGAAGCCCACGCCGGCAGCGGGGACTGGGGGCAGACCGTAATACGTCGCAACGGCGCCCGCGCCGCCGAACGTCGTGACGAACACGGCCATCACGCGGCTGCTGAAGAAGCCGGGGCCGCCCGCATCGAAGTCGTGATCCGCCTCGAAGAACTCGAAGAGGCCGCCGAAGAGCAGGCCCAGCATCAGGAACAGGAAGCCGGCCGCGCAGATCGCGAGGAAGACGGTAAACGCCGACAGGTCGGGCAGGAGGTCCATGGTTGGGGCGGAAGTACGCCCACTCTAGGGGCGGCGGACCTCAAAGTCAATCAGCGCCGGATGGATTGAGAGACAACGCCGCTATGGCCTGTCGGACTGGGCACCTTCGGCGCCGTGGTCAAGGAGGATCGGAATGTTCCGCGCCATGGTGATTCAGGATTTCGGCTTGCGCGCGTAGACGACGTACCACTTGTCTTCGAACATCGGGAACTCTTCTGCCAGTGCGAACCCGATGTCCGCCATCCACGCATTCAGCTGTTCCTTCGTGATCTGCAGCTTGGCATCGTTCCGGTGCGCGCCGGTCTTCGCATCGAGCTCGACGAACGCGAACCGGCCGCCGGGTTTCAGGTACTTCGACGCGTGCCTCAGGTATCCGGGACGATCCTCGACGTGGTGGAGCACGTCGTGCATGAACGCCACGTCGACATCGGCGGAAGGCAGTGCGGGATCGCCGAATCGGCCCAGAATGGGATGGACGTTGCCGACCCGCTGGTCCTTCGCCTTGCGCCCGATGTAATCGACGAGGCCCTGCTCGATCTCGACTGCGTAGACCTTCCCTTCCGGCCCGACGCCGCGCGCGAGCGGAAGGCTGAAGGCGCCGGCGCCCGCACCGAGGTCCGCGACGACGTCGCCAGGCTTCAGGCGCAACTTCGCGATGACTTCGTCCACTCTGAGCCCGGCCACTCTCGCCGGCGCATCGAGCATCGTGATCCACTCTTCCGCGGGTCGCGCGCCAAGCTGACGCGCCGCCGCCGGGAGTGCCGCGGTCCATACCGCGAGCGCCACCAGCGCTGCGCACCCTATTCGATAAGTCATCATCTGCGGGCTCCTTCGGGACGGCCCATGCAGCACGTCCGGGTCGGCACGTTCCACAGCTGGTCCGCGGAAGTTGATTTTAATAGTACGGTGTGACGGCTGATGAGTGAAATCGGGCGTGCGTTCACCGCAGGAGGGGCGCAGGGCGCGCTCGACTGGATTCGCCGCCGCCCTACTTGATGTACCAGTGTCCGGCGACGGATACGCTCAGCCGATCTGCCTCGAATCCCGGGAACGGCGTCGGGAATCGACGGTACCCGAGCTCCGCACTCAGTCCGAACCGCGGCACGCCCGCGAACGTCAGCTCGCTCCCGCCGAAGAGGCGAAATCCAATGCCGTTGTCGGACGCCCGCTCCATGCCTGCCGGCCCTGACACCCTCAGTGTCTGCCGACCGAGGCTCATCGCGGAACCGACGTAGGGACGAATCCAGACGTAGTCGCTCACGTGATCGAACAGGGCGTACATCACTCCGGGCTCGACCCGTATCGACGTCACCCGGCCGGCGGCGGCGCTCGTCATCGCATCTCGCGCGACCGCCAGCTGAATCCCGAGATGGTCGGTTGGCCAGGTGCGTGCCGCCGCGCCAAAGCTGCTCCTCGATGCGACGAGCCCGCCAACGCCCACGATGTGCGTGATCGGAGCGTCGGCAGGTCCACCAAGGATCGCCATCCGCTCGCGCGCCGGCCTGCGAGTCGGGGGCGCAGTCGTCGCCGCCGGGGCGGATGCAGCGGCGGAGGTCAGGGACGCAGGCGCGGAAGATGGTCGCGGCGACATGTTCCCGCCGGACGCGCTGTCAGCCCTCGACGAACTGAGGCGTCCCATCGTCATGTGCACGTACCCGACCCCCTCAGGCGTGCCGGACCAGGCAACCCTCGCCCAGCTGCCCAGATTGCGTGAGACGGGCAGCACGGTGCCGCTGGACACATGGCCGATGACGGGTGTGCCGGTGCTCGGGCCCTTGTGAACGTCAGCGGACGGGACGGTGACAGTCAGCACCGCATCCTGGGCGCGGGCCAGGGTCGGGGTGAGCGTGAGCGCAAGGACGAGGGCGGCCATGCGGCGAACCATTTCGATCCTCCTGCGGGTGTCCGGCTGAACGCCTCTGCCCGGCGCGCGAAGCTCGAGGTACGAATCCGGTTCGCCACTGACGGTTATGACGAGGACGGACCGGAGAACGCGCCGGAATTTGCGCAGATCGCGTTCCCAGGGCCTCTGGAGCAAAAAGCCTTCCGGCGTCCGGGAACGGGAGCCTCGGTCCGTCACGGACGCGCTCTCAGACGCGGACGTCGAACCAGGAGAGAAACAGCTGGAGCCCCTACGGCAGCCTGGCGTACTCCGCCTTGGCTTGCGTGTGGATCGCGATGTCGGAGTCGGCGTCTTTCCAGAGGGTGAGGAAATCCTGGTAGGCAGCCTTCGCCTTGATCTTGTTTCCCGATGCCACCAACGCTCTGGCCAATTGCACGTGCGCCAGTGCGCCTATGGGATCTCGGCCCAAGAGCCCGCGACGATTGATGATCTTCTGAAATTCCGCCACCGCTTCGGGATACCGGTGTGCGGCCACAAGTGCCTCGCCGCGCACATAAGCCGAGTGCAGACCGCCAAGAAAAAATTGAAAGTTCAGGCCGTTCACAGCCAGCTCGTAGGGCAGAGCGACTTGCAGCCGGTCCAGGCTGTCTAAAGGCTTCCCGCGCTCCAGTGCTGATAACGCGCGGAGAACGGGTACGTAAGTGAATTGAGCGAACGTATCTTCCGGAAAGCGCCTGTCCAGATCGTCGGCAAGCGATTGCGATTGAGCGGCGTGTCTTGAAAGGCCCAGGGCAAGGCCGGCCGCGTATTCGACATCCCGGCCATTCGAAAGCGCCAGGGCCGCTGCGGCGTTCGTTGTCGCTTCGGCGGCGTTCCCGCACACGGCTTCCCACACCGCTCGTGCCGCCTGGTAACCCGCTGCCGCCTCGCGTTCCCCCGCTTGCCCGGCCAGAGCAATAGCCCGGTTGGACGACTGTCGCGCCAATTTCAGTCGGCCGGACCCGGCCAGCGCAAGAGCCTCTGCGTTCGCCACAGGGTGCTCCGCTGCTGTCTTGCCCTTGGCCAGAGCGACGATCCGATCGATCTGGTCCCTGTTTCCCTTCAAGACCGCGATCTTGTAACCGATCAGCAGGAGAACAGGATCGTCCACCTCACTTTCGGCGGCTCGTTGAAGCACGCTCTCCGCTTCTTCGAAGCGGTCCACATAAAAATAGGCTGACGCAAGATTCGTATACCCATAGAGAAACCGGGGCTCATCCACGATGAGTTGTCGGGATACCTCGATCGCCCGTTCGAATCGGCCGGTGCCGTGAGTGGCAAGACCCCCTAGCAACCCCTGCGGATTTGGCTGGGGCCCTCGGGGGTACGTCTGAAGCCACAACTCGAGGGTTTGGTACGCCTTCTCCAGGTTTCCCGTCACCTGCCTGTAGTACGTGAAGTCGATGAAAAACCTTTCCCGGTCGCTGACGCGCTCACGCAATCGCCACGCCCTCGTGGTGTTCTGGGCTGACAGGACCGACTGTCCGCCGGCGCTGTACGCAAGCCCCAAACTGGCGTACGCCATGGCGAACCTGGGATCGATTTCGACAGCACGCTGGTAAAAAGGTATGGCGGCGGCGGTCCCGGCGGAGGCGTTCACCTTCATTCCGGTGCTGTACGCCTTCCAGGCTTCGAGCGAAGGTGTCGTCACATCAGCAAGCGGGGTCGAATGCTTTTCTACTGTCGCCCGTGATTCACCGAGGCGAGTTCTGAGTCTGCGAACGATCTCGCTGAGGGAGTTCAGAACGTCTTCTCTCCTCGCCGCCTGGATCTGCTCCTGATCGAGAATGTTTCCGGTGTTGCAGTCCCTGGCGCGCAAACCCAGCACATAGTGGCTTCCAAGCCTTGCGATCGAACCTTCCAGAACCATGGCACTTGCCGTTCGCTCGCAGACCTGGTGAGCCACGTCCGCAGTGAAACGCGCCTCCTTCGGGTGGCCTATCAAGGCCAGCTGCTGCTGGACCTGCCGGTCCGAGATCAGGCTGAGAAACGGAGATTGTTGAAGCGCTACGGACAATCCCTGGCGCAGCGTGTCGTCAAACACCGGGTCATCGGTCTCGTTATCGAAGTCGGCGAGAACAATCGTGTCCTTGTCGGTGAGTATGGGCGCTCGGTGAGAGTAAAAGTACCCGGTCACCGAAAGCGCCAGCACCGCCGCGGCGGCGGCCACTCTCTTTAGCCAGCGTGGGGTAACGGCTGGTGCCGCTGTGCCTGTGACCCGGCCTGACTCCGTGTCCCGCTTCAGGCGCTGCAGGTCCGTGCGAATGTCGGATGCGTGCCGGTAGCGCAGATTCCGATCTTTTTCGAGGCACTTGTCGAGGATCCGGTCCAACTCCGCCGGCACGTCGGGATTCAGGCGCACGGCAGGCGCAGGAGCGCGGTTGAGAATGGAATCGAAAATCGCCCCCGTGCTGTCTCCTCGAAACGGCCGAGTACCCGTGCCCATTTCATAGAGCACGATGCCGAACGAGAACAAATCAGTCCGTGCGTCCAGCGGCGTGGCCCGGATTTGCTCGGGGGACATGTACGACACGGTCCCGAGCGTGCTGCCTGATTCCGTCAACAGCGTCTCAGCCGAACGAGTGGCCTCGCCCGAGACACCGATGGCCCCCGGTCCGGAGGTTGTCTTCGCGAGCCCGAAATCGAGAATTTTCGGACCGCGTGACGTGAGGTAGATGTTCGCCGGCTTGATGTCGCGGTGCACGATGCCCTTGACGTGCGCGGCGTCCAGGGCATCGGCAACGGCCAGTGCGATGTCAAGGAGGACGGGCACCTCGATCACGCCGCGTCGGAGCCGCTGCTCGAGTGTCTCTCCTTCGAGCAGCTCCATCGCGATGAACGGGGGGTCAGCGCCGACATCGTAGATGGTGCAGATATTGGGGTGGTTGAGCGCTGAAGCCGCGCGCGCTTCGCGCTGGAACCGTTCCAGAGTCTGCGGAGACGCGCTGACGCCGCCGGGCAGAACTTTGATTGCCACCACCCGTGCGAGACGCGTGTCGTGTGCCCGATACACCTCGCCCATTCCGCCCGCGGCCAGCGGGCTGACGATCTCGTAGGGGCCGAGGCGAGCGCCGGAAGCTAGGGCCAAGGAGGTTCAGCTGTACTGGCGGCGCTCATTGTAGCTCGGGCCTCCAGCCGTCACCCAGCGACCTTGAGGGCGGCGGCTGCGGCTCCGCCCGCGCCCTTCGACCAGTTCTTGTGGCGTCCCGCCGGATTGAACCGCTCCTCCGCACGCGCCTGCCACTTCTGCCCCGCCGCACAACCGAGGACCTTCTTGAGACTCGCGGCGGTAACCTTGACGA
>JALZOC010000496.1 GCA_030857365.1 Acidobacteriota bacterium | reverse complement strand
CCGGCAGGGCCCGCGCAAGGAACCAACGGTATGCGCCGTCGCCGCCTCGTACCCGGAACTCCACGCTGTAGGGATCGCCGGTGCTCAGAGCCACGCGCCAGGCGGCATATGTTTCCGGCAAATCATCCGGGTGGATGTATCGGTCCCAAACGGTGTCCTCATTCACGCCTGGAGGGATCCTGATGTACTCGAACCAGCGGCGGTTGTAGTAGTCGAGCTGCCCGTCAGGGGTCGCCGCCCAGACGATCTGGGGCATGGCGTCGGCGAGCTGCCGAAACCGGGCTTCGCTGGCCTGGATCGCCTCGCGTGTGAACACGAGGTCCGTGACGTCAATCCCGTGCACCAACACGCCGGTCGCGGCACCGTCGGGTCCACGCAGCGGTTGGTACACGAAGTTGACGAAACGGCGCTCCAGAGGCCCGTCGTGGCGGTTCAGACGAACGGCTGTCTCGCTGCCCGTGATGCTCTCGCCCGTCTGGTAGACGCTGTCGAGCAACTCAAAGAAGCCCTGGCCTGCCACTTCAGGCAGCGCCGCACGCGCGGTCTTCCCGATGATGTCGCGTCGGCCGATCAGGTCATAGTACCGGTCATTCGCGAGCTCGAACACGTGCTCTGGTCCGCGGAGTGTGCAGATGAACGCCGGAGCCTGTTGAATGATTGCCGCGAGACTGGCGCGCTCGCGCGTGAGCGTCACAACCAGAGCCTCGAGCGCATTCCTTTCCTCAAGCATGGCGATTCCGGACCATCGTTTCTCCGGCATTCGAGGGGCGCGTGCCGCCGCGTCCTGGACTCCCTGGCCCGCCAGACTGCTTCGACGGTGCGGATCGAAGCATCACGATGGCGTCGGCGAGGCCGTCGATGACGGCGACAACGGTTCGCGCTGGTGTGCTCATGGACCTGGGATGCGCGATTCCATCACGGTATGGTGCTCCATGCGAACCGTTGCCTGGAGGGCTGCGAGAGGCTTTTGCGGGAGAGTGTCAACGATTTCGAGATGTCCTATATCGGGCGGCGCACGATGGCGGCGCCCACGGCAGCCAGCAGATGTTCGTCGTCGAAGGGCTTGTCGACATGCCCCTCGAAACCGGCCGCTTCCGTGCGTTGATGGTCGGCGGCGCCGGACAGGCCTGACACGGCAATCACGGGGACATGCTGGCGTCCCTGCATCTGGTGGAGCTCGCGCAGGAACTCGAAGCCGTCCATGCGCGGCATTCGCAGGTCGCAGAGAACGAGGTCGACAGGACGAGCGGCCACGACGTCCAATGCCTCGACTCCGTCCCGCGCGCGGAGGACATCGGCGCCCAGGCGTTCGAGCGTCAGGCTTATGGCTTCGAGCGAGTCGTCCGTGTCTTCCACGACCAGGATGCGAACACCGCTGAGGTCGGGCAGGCGTCTGCTCGCAACCGGCTGGGCCGCGTCCTCGAATTCTGGAACGAGAGGAAGCCGCAGCGTCACGTCGGTGCCGCGGCCGGTGCCTGCGCTGGCGACGCTGATGCTCCCCCCGTGAGCCTCCATCAATCGCTTGACCAGTGCGAGACCGATACCGAGGCCCGCGTATTTTCGGCGGGTGCCCACTTCCTGCTGGCGGAACATTTCGAACACGAGTGGCAGAAATTCCGGCGCAATTCCCTCCCCCGTGTCGCACACGTGCAGCGCGGCCTGATCGCCCTCCCGCGTGAGCGTGACGGCGACGATCCCACGGGCTGGAGTGAACTTTATGGCGTTCAGCAGCACGTTCCTGAAAATCTGCTGCAACCGATCGCCGTCGCCTTTGACGCAGAGCGGCTCGCTCGCATCGATGAACTGGACATCCAGTTCCTTCTGCTCGGCGGCGCCAGCGATCGCATCCAGCGCGGCGCGGACGGCATCGCTCAGGGAGTGGACTTTGAGGTCGAGCGACAATTTGCCCCGGGTGACCCGATTGAGGTCGAGGAGGTCGTCCACCAGCCGAATCTGCAGGCGCGCATTCCGTTCGATGACCTGCGCCGCGCGGACGACCTGCTCCGGTGTAGGGTCCCGGGTCAAAATGCGCGTCCATCCGAGAATCGGCGTGAGCGGAGTCCGCAACTCGTGCGAGAGCACGGCCATGAACTCGTCCTTGGCGGCGGCGGTGGCGGTCAAGGCCTCCGCCGCGGCTTCGTACTGGCGCGTGCGATGGTTCTCCCGAAGCAGCGTATCTCCGAGCACACGCAGCAATTCGCCCTGGAGCACGAGCCGGCGCTCAGGAACAGGCTGCTGCTGTCGCGCCAGGTCCCACAGGCGCCGGAACGGCACCCCCGCCCGCCGTGCAAGCCGTTCAATGGTCGCCGATTGACAGAACTCGACGATCGCGTAGCCGGCCACCGCCGCGCCGACGATTCGCCCTTCGAGCAGGAGCGACGTCCCGACCACCGCCAGACCGTTCGATGGCGCGACGACGACCGGGGCGCGATCGTCGGCTTGCGCCAGACACCGGCGAGCACAGTCGGAGAGGACGCCTGGGTCGTAGTCGTGCTCCTGGAAGAGCGCGAACAGCGGCGTCGACGGCATCGGAGCGCTGACCATCCGCCCGTCCGCGTCGTACAGCACCACCGTCGAGTGCGTCACGGCACCGTACGTTTCCAGCGCCGGCCGCCACACCTCGGCGTCAAACACGGTCGCCGCCAAGGGTTCGGGCGTCATGGCGTCTCGTCACTATCGAGGGGTGCGCCCGGGATCTTCAGCCGGCCCTCGCGCTCGAGTTGCGGGAGTGCCGTGTCCGCTGCGAACGGTCGATCGCCGCCGGGCGCGGCGGAAATTGCAGGGCACCCGAGGAGGCGGCCGGCGTCTCTGCGCAGAAGAGTCACGGTGCCCCTTCAAGGAAACGCGTGTGGAGTTAAGAAGCAATCATACTCCCGAGCCCAGCGTTAATCAAGCTCGTCCCGCCCCAACAGAGGGCGTGAACGGCCCACCGAGAGTAACGACTCCCTGGATTCGTGCCTCCATCGCAGGCCGCGTATAGTTTGGCTGTACCTCCAGTAAGAGTGAGAATGTGCCACACGAGTCTCGCCCGTCCATTCGCCAGGTAAATCGCGGCGCTGAGCACAGCGCTCAAACCCAGAATCAACCCGCCATTGAAGAAGTCCTGCTTCGATGATTTTCCCAGGAACTGTATCTCGCCTCCCTCCTTTTGTACAAGGTGCTCGCGAAGGAACGACGAGCGCTGGGGACCCTCGTGGCGACCCGCCGCAACCCGGTCATTCGCGCGTTCTACGGGCGCCTCGTGACGGCCGGCAAGCCGAAGAAAGTCGCGCTCATCGCCTGCATGCGCAAGCTGCTCACGATCCTCAACGCCATGATGCGGGCGAACACCACGTGGCTGCAGAGCGCGGAGC
>JALZOC010000495.1 GCA_030857365.1 Acidobacteriota bacterium | reverse complement strand
CCCGCAGCCCGCGCTCGATCTCACGGCGGCGGTTCGGCAGATAGCCGCCGCGATACCCGCGGATCACGTCTGCCGCGCCGGGAGGACCATGGAACGCATCCTTCAGATACGTGGTCAGGATCTCGACGGCGAGGCGGCTCTGGGCAAATAGAATCAGCTGGAGGTTCTGCCGCAGGAACTCGAGCGCCACGCGCCGCGCCTCCGCCAGGTAGGATCTGCGGATCCCGAGCTGCGCGTTCACGACCGGCGGATTGACGAAGAGAAAGAATTTCTCCCCCCGTGGCGCCCCGTTCCGCTCGACGAGCTCGAACGATCGCCCGGTCAGCCCTTCGGCGAGCTCGCGCGGGTTCGCAATGGTCGCCGAGGAACAGATGAAGATCGGATCGGAGCCGTAGTGGCGGCAGATGCGCTGAAGACGGCGGAGGATATTCGCCAGGTGACTGCCGAACACACCGCGATACGCGTGCAGCTCGTCGATGATGACGAAGCGCAGGTTCTCGAACAGCTTCGCCCAGCGCGGGTGATGGGGCAGGATGCCGGAGTGCACCATGTCGGGATTGCTGAGCACGACATGAGCCTTGCCGCGAATGGCGCGCCGCGCATCCGAGGGGGTGTCTCCGTCGTAGGTGAACACGCCGATCTCCACGTCGGTATCGCGCGTGACCAGCTCGGAGAGCCCGTGCAGCTCGGCGAGCTGATCCTGCGCCAGCGCCTTGGTCGGAAACAGATACAGCGCCCGGGTCGAAGGATCCTTCAGGATGGCGTTCAGCACCGGAGCGTTGTAGCAGAGGGTCTTTCCCGACGCGGTCGGCGTGATGGTGACCACGTTCCGCCCCTTGAGCACGTGCGCAAAGGCTTCCGCCTGGTGCGTATAGAGCTGCTCCACGCCCCGCGCGGCCAGCGCGCCGCGGAGGCGCTCGTCCGTCCCTTCGGGGTAAGGCGCGAACGACGCGACAATCGGCGCCAGGCGATGGGCCGCGGTCACGATGGGATCGGCGCCAGCGGCCATCGGCCCGCGCGACGCCGTGAGGCGCGTCAGCACCTCCTGCAGCGAGCGGTCCTTCTCTCCGGTAACGACGGGCAGGGTCTCGTGCGGCATGGAAAGTGTTGAGACAGCGAGGATTGAGGCTCGATGGTAACAGCCGGCGGGTGGGCGATCAAGGGGCGAAACGTGAACCCAGCGCTTTCTCTATCTCATCAACCGCCCGCTCGACGCCGCGCTCCGCACTCACCTGCAGGCCAACCGCGCGTGCTCGCTCGGCGTACGCGGGTGCGCTCAACGCCGACAGCTCGCGGACGAGCCGATCGACCCGGTACTGTCCGCGCCTGATCGTGCGGCCCACCCCCAGACGGACGACCCGCCGCGCATTGTCGGGCTGGTCCTGCCCGAAGGGCACCACGAGCGTCGGCCGGCCGGCCCGAAGCGCCTGGCCGGTAGTCCCCACACCCCCCTGGTGCACGACTGCGGACGCGCGCGGCATCACGACCCCGTGGGGCGCGTAATCGAAGACACCGATGCTGTCCGGCACCTGCGCGCGGAGCGTGTGGGCGTGCTCCCCCACGAGCAGCAGCGCACGGCGCCCCAGCGCCCGCACCGCCGCGATGCTGACAGGGTAGAAGTCATCCGCAATCCAGACCGCCGAGGAGCCGAGCGTGAACACAATCGGCGGTTCGCCCGCCTCGAGGAAGGCGAGCAACGCCGGATCGATCGGACGTGAAGGCGCGGCGTCGTAGAAAGGGAACCCTGTCACGACGCTCTGCGCCGGGTAGTCCGGCTGCTTGTCCCCCAGCAGGCGTGAAAACAACGCCAGCACCGTCGTCGGCGAATGCTGCCCCTCGAACAGGGGATGGCCACCCCTCGGCAGGCCGAGCTCCGCCCGGAGCCGGTACACCGGCTGCATCCAGCGATCGGTCACCCGACGCGCAATGCCGGTGAAGACGCGACCCGCGACAGGATGGACGGCCAGCAGGCGGCGAAGCCCCGGCGCCTGCGGCGGTGTCGGGGGATCGTAGGCCGACAGAAAACCGAAGGGGGCCAGAACACCGGAGACCCACTTGATTCCGGTGCGTTCGACGACGATGGACGCGATAGGGGGCAGCTGGTGCGAGACGAGCAGGTCGGCCCCTTTGACCGCGTCGAGCGTGTCCAGGTACACGTCCCTGATGTGCGGGGCGAACACCTCCGTGAACAGGTACTCGGGCCCTCCGCGGGCATCCAGAATTTTCCTGACGATCTCCCGGGACGCCGGGTCGTCGGGCGTGACGTTCGGCCGAATCGGACGGAATTCGATTCCGGCGCGCTCCACGTTGTCGCGCCACGCCGCCAGCGTCGCGACAACGGCCGTGTGTCCGCGCCGTTGCAGTTCGATGCCCAGTGCGAGGAATGGATGCAGATCGCCCAGCGAGCCCCAGGTCGTGAGGACGATGCGGGGCATCCTACCGCGCCGTATCCGGCGTGGACTGCGGAATCAGCCGGTCCCTGGCCGCCTTCGCCACGACTCCGCTGAGCCCGATCACGCCGATCAGATTTGGAAACACCTGAAGGGCGTTCATCAAATCCCCCCAGGCCCACACGGTGGCAACCTTCGACACGGCCCCGAACGGAATCAGCAGACAGTAGATCCACCGATACGGCGTCGTGACCTTGCGGCCGAAGATGTATTCGAAAAACTGCTCGCCGAAATATGCCCAGCCGATGAGCGTCGTGTATCCGAACAGAAACGCGCAGAATGCGACGATGTAGCCGCCCGCCACGGGCATGACGGTGTCGAAACCGGCCGCGACGGCAGCCGTGCTCGTCAGGCCGGATTGCCACACGCCGGTCAGCAGGATGGTCATCGCGCTGATCGTGGACGTGATGAACGACACGATGAACACTTCCATCACTGCGTTCAGTCCCTGCTGCACCGGCTGCGCGCTTCGCGCGGTGCCGTATGCCACGGCGGCCGTGCCGTATCCCGCCTCGTTCGCGTAGATGCCGCGCGCGATGCCGTAGCGCATCGCGACGAGAATGCCGAGGCCTCCCCCGGCGGCAGACTGCATCGAGAAGGCCCCTTCGAAAATGAGCCCGAACACCGACGGGATCCTGGCGGCGTTCGCCACGATGACGATGAGGCCGCCGGCGAAATACAGGCCGACCTTGAAGGGGGACAGTTTCTCCGCCGCTCGCGCGATGGACTTGATGCCGCCGATGATCACGAGCCACGTCAGGACCGCGATGACGATGCCGGAGACGAGCTTTGGAATGCCGACCACGGTGTAGAGCGCCAGCGCCATCGAATTCGGCTGGGTGAAGGGGGTCGTCGTCAGCGCGGCAACGGCCGCCACCAGGGCGAACACCCACGCGAGCCGCGGCGAGC
>JALZOC010000494.1 GCA_030857365.1 Acidobacteriota bacterium | reverse complement strand
GTGCTCGCCGACCTGAAGCAGGCCGCCTGGCAGGTCGGGACGGTCGCCACCAGGGAGCGGAAAAAGGGGGCGGTCCCTCCCTTCATTACGAGCAAGCTGCAGCAGGCCGCGCGCTTTCCCGTCAAGAAGACGATGATGATTGCGCAGCAGCTCTACGAAGGCGTCGAGCTGCCGGGCGAAGGAGCAGTCGGCCTCATCACCTACATGAGGACGGACTCGACCCGCGTGTCCGAACAGGCGCTCGAGGACGTCCGCGGCTACATCGGCACACGGTTCGGCCCGGACTTCGTGCCCGAGAAGCCGAACGTGTACAAGACGAAGTCGGACGCGCAGGATGCGCACGAGGCCATCCGTCCCACGTCGATGCAGTACAACCCCGAGTCCATCCGCGCACTGCTCACGCCGGACCAGTTCTACGTCTACAAGCTGATTTGGAACCGGTTCGTGGCATCCCAGATGCCTGCCGCCACATTCGACGAGACCACCGTGGACATCACGGCGGCCGACTACATCTTTCGTGTCAAGGGATCGGTTCCGAAGTTTGCCGGCTGGCTCGCGGTGTACAACCAGGAAACGGTCGAGGAGAAGGCTGCCGGACCAGGGCCCGACGCGGTCACGGCCGACGACGACGACGGGAGCAACGTGCTGCCGCCGCTGCGGGAGGGGGATGCGCTGCAGCTCAGGGAGCTGAAACCCGAGCAGAAGTTCACCCAGCCGCCCGCCCGCTACAGCGAGGCGACGCTCGTGAAGGCGCTCGAGGAAAACGGCATCGGGCGGCCGAGCACCTACGCCTCCATCATCAGCGTCATCCAGGCGCGCGACTATGTGAACAAGATCGAGGGGCGCTTCAAGCCGACGGTGCTCGGCCGCATGCTGGTCGACCGCCTTCTCAGCCCCTCGTTCGACGATATCCTCGATGTGGAGTACACGCGAAACCTCGAGGAGGATCTCGACAAGATCGAAGAGGGTACGTCGAATTATGCGAAGACGCTGACCAGCTTCTACAAGAAATTCGCGAAGGATCTGGAGCGCGCCAAGAAGACGATGATCAACCTCAAGGAAGGGGTTGAACCCGAGCCCGCGGTCGTCTGCGACAAGTGCGGCAAGCCGATGGTGATCAAGGCCGGCAAGTTCGGGCTGTTCCTCGCCTGCAGCGGGTATCCGGAATGCGAGAACACGCGCGAGCTGGAAACGCCGGAGCCCGGCGCCGACGGCGAAGGCATCGAGGAAGCGTGCGAGAACTGCGGCAAGCCGATGGCCATGAAGCGGGGCCGCTTCGGCCAGTTCCTCGCCTGCACGGGGTATCCGGAGTGCAAGACCACGCGCAAGGTCATCACGACCAAGCAGGGCATGACGGCGGCCAAGCCGGATCAGATGCTCGACGAGAAGTGCCCGAAGTGCGAGTCCAACCTGGTGATCAAGCAGGGGCGTTTCGGCGAGTTCACGGCGTGCAGCAGCTATCCCACCTGCAAGTACGTGAAGCAGAAATCCAGCGGCCTCGTGTGCCCGAAGGACGGCGGCGACGTGGTCGAGCGGAAATCGCGTCGAGGGAAGGCGTTCTACGGCTGCGCGAACTATCCGGACTGCGACTTCGTGCTGTGGAACCGCCCGATTCTCGAGCCGTGCCCCACGTGCGGCGAGAAGTTCCTCGTCGAGAAGATCACCAAGCGCCACGGGCGGCAGCTGATGTGCCACAAGGAGGAGTGCGAGTACGTGCGCTCCGAGGAACTGGTCACGGCCGAGGCCTGACGTCGTGCGGCGCGTCTCTGCCGCCGTGCGGATCGGAAGCTCCGCCAACGAATCATGACGATCCACATCATCGGCGGCGGGCTCGCCGGCTCCGAGGCGGCGTGGCAGGCCGCGTCGCTGGGCGCCCCTGTCACGCTGCACGAGATGCGGCCGGTCCGGCCGACGGCGGTCCACAGGACCGATCGCTTCGCGGAGCTCGTGTGCAGCAACTCCTTTCGCGGAGACAAGCTGGATAATGCCGTCGGGCTGCTGAAAGAGGAGATGCGGCGGCTCGGGTCGGTCGTGATGCGCGCCGCGGATGCCGCGCGGGTCCCCGCCGGCGCGGCGCTGGCCGTCGATCGCGAACGGTTTGCCGACGAAGTCACCCGCGCGATCACGTCACACCCGTCGATCACCGTCGTGCGCGAGGAGGTGTCCAGGGTTCCCGCCGACCTTGATGGCCCCGCGATCGTGGCCACCGGACCGCTCACGTCTGATGCCTTGTCGGCCGACATCGCCGCCATGGTTGGTGCGGCCCACCTGTACTTCTACGACGCGGTCAGCCCCATCGTCCTCGCCGAGACAATCGACATGAGGAAGGTGTTCCGCGCGTCCCGATGGGGCCGAAGCCTCAGGGGCTCCCCCGCGGGCCGCGACAATGCGCTTGTCCACCAGAGCCCGAAGGGCGACGGTGGACCTGTCCACCAAAGCCCGAAGGGCGACGGTGGATGCGGCATCGACGATGGCGAGGGGGACTATCTCAATTGCCCGTTCACCCGCGAGGAATACGAACGGTTCTACAACGCGCTGGTTGCCGCCGAGCGTGCGCCGCTGCGTGAGTTCGACGAGCCGCGGTTCTTCGAAGGGTGCCTGCCGATTGAAGTCATGGCCTCGCGAGGTGTCGACACCCTGCGATTCGGCCCGATGAAGCCCGTCGGCCTCGTCGATCCGCTTACCGGGCGCGAAGCGTATGCGGTCGTGCAGCTTCGGCAGGACAATCTCGCGGGAGATCACTTCAGCCTGGTGGGGTTCCAGACGCAGATGAAGTGGGGAGAGCAGGCGCGCGTGCTGAAGCTGATTCCCGGGCTGGAAGCGGCGGAGTTCGTGCGCTTCGGGATGATTCACCGCAACACCTATATCAACGGGCCCACGGTGCTGCGCGAGACATGGCAGACGAAGCTGCGCGACGATCTGTTCTTCGCCGGGCAGATCTCCGGCGTGGAAGGCTACGTGGAGTCGGCGGCGTCGGGGCTGATAGCGGGCCGGAACGCGGCGGCCCTGTGGCACGGCACCCCCATCCGGAACCCGCCACGGACGACCGCGATCGGCGCCATGGCCTACTACGTGTCGCACGCGAACCCCCGGCAGTACCAGCCGACCAACATCACCTTCGGGATCATTCCGCCGCTGGTGCCGGAGGAGGCAGGTGGCAGGGTGCCCAGGAAGAAGGCCGAACGGAATGCGGCCCTCGCGGCGCGGGCGCTCCGCGACCTTGAACGCTGGATGGCGGCAGGAGTCGCCGCCTGCGCGGCAGAATGACGCCCCCGCCGCCCCCGGGGCTGCAGCAGCACGTCCGCGACTTTCTCGAACACCTGAGCCTCAACGAGAACGCCTCGAGCCACACGGTGCGGG
>JALZOC010000493.1 GCA_030857365.1 Acidobacteriota bacterium | reverse complement strand
CCTGAGGGTCTAGCGCGGGCTTGCCGGATCGAGGGATCTGGGGTCCGCTGAGAGGATGCTCAGGATGGATCAGGTACATGTGGTGCGGCATAAGGTACTCGTCGAGGGACGGACGCAGCGGTCGGTGGCACGAGAGCTGGGGCTCTCCCGGACGACGGTCGGCAAGTATGTGGGCCAGGTGGCGCCGGTCCGGACGACGGCGACGGCGCCGCGGCCTCGGCCGGTGTGGGACGCGGTGGCCGCGCGGGTGGAGGCGCTGCTCGTGGACTCGGTCCGATGGACCGGCGGCAAACAGCGGCTGACGGCCACGCGGCTGCACCAGCTGTTGCTGGCTGAGGGCCAGCAGGTGGGCGTCACGGTCGTCAAGGATGCGGTGGCGGAGTGGAAGCGGCAGCGCCGTGAGGTCTTCGTGCCGCTGACGTATCGCCCGGGCGATCTCGCGGAGGTCGACTTCTTCGAGGTCCTCGTCGACGTCGGCGGCGTCCGCCGCAAGGCGTGGCTCTTTCTCATGCGGCTGATGTACTCGGGCCGCGACTTCGCCTGGATCTACGAGCGCCAAGACCAAATCAGCTTTCTCGATGGCCACGTCCGCGCCTTCGCGCACTTCGACGCAGTGCCGGCGCGCATCGCCTACGACAATCTGAAAGCCGCCGTCGTGCGAATTATGGTGGGCGGCACGCGCACGTTGACCCCGCGCTTCACCGCGCTCGCGTCGCACTATCTGCTCGAGGCGTGCTTCTGCCGGCCGGGCGAAGGGCACGACAAGGGCGGCGTCGAGTCTCGCGGCAAGGCCATCCGCCAGCAGGTGCTGGTACCGATTCCGGCCGGCGCGACACTCGCCGCGATCAACGAGACGCTGTTGGCGCAGATGGATGCCCGGCTCGACACCACGCGTGATGCCACGGGCCAGACCATCGGCCAGCGCTTCACGGAGGAGCAGCGCCAGTGCCGCCCCGTGCCGGTGCCGTTTGAGGCGGCGGCGACCACGCTGGCGACGGTGACGCCGCGCGCGCTGATCCGGCTCGACGGCGCGGTGTACTCGGTGTGGACGCGCTGGGCGGGCCTGGATCTGATCGTCCGCGTGGGGCCGAGCACCGTGACGATCGTCGGCCGCGATGGCACCGGGATTTGTCATCCGCGGAAACGGTTTGGCGAGCGTGCGATTGACTACCGGCATTACTTGCCGGAGCTCGCACGCAAGCCGCAGGCGGTGCGACAAGTGCTCCCGGACTTGCTCCGCGATCTCGGAGCGCCCTTTCCGGCCGTGTGGGATCACTTCCACGCGGCACATGGGCCACGCGAGGCCGCGCGCCTGTTCGCCAAGGTCCTTGGCCAGCTCGACACCCACGGCGCCGCCGTCGTCGTGCCCGCCTTGGCCACCGCCCTGGCGAGCGGGACGCCGCTGCTGCTGGCCCTCACGCCGGCGGAGATGCCGACGCCCCTCGCCCTCGACGCGGTGCCCGCGCCGCTGCGCGCGATCACCGTGGCGAGCGGGTGTGCCGCCGACTACGACGACTGGCTCGTCGAGGGGGTCGCATGAGCGCCCCCACGCTGATCCGCGATCTCGTCGTCGCCCACACGCGGACCCTGAAGTTGCCCGGGGTCGCGCGCACCTTTGAAAGCCTGGCGCGACAAGCGCGCGACAGTCACTGGCCCCACGAAGACTATCTGCACGAGGTCCTCAGTGCGGAGGAGGCCTCGCGGCACGAGTCGGTCATCCGTCAGCGTCTGCGCGAAGCGCGCTTCCCGGAGGTGAAGACGCTCGACACCTTTGATTTCGCCGCGGCTGACGGCGTCAACGCGACGCAGATCCACACGCTCGCCCGGGGCGCCTGGGTCACCGCGCCCGAGAATCTGATCCTGGCCGGCCCGATCGGGACCGGCAAGACGCACTTGGCCATTGCGCTGGGGGTCGAAGCGACGACGCAGCGACGCCGCGTGCTCTTCACCCGGGCCGCCGACCTGGTGCGACAGCTTCTGGAAGCCCGTGACACCCGCGAGCTCACGCGGCTGCAGCAGCGCCTGCTCCGCGTCGACGTCCTCATCGACGACGAGCTGGGCTTCGTCCCGTTCGACCGCGGCGGTGGCGAGCTGCTCTTCAATCTGCTGACCGATCGGTACGAACGCCGGGCGACGGTGGTCACGACCAATCTCGCGTTTGCCGAATGGGTCACCGTCTTTGCCGGCGACGAGAAGCTCACCACCGCGCTGCTCGATCGCCTCGCGCACCACGCCACGGTGATCACGACCAAGGGGAAAAGCTATCGCATGCGCAAACGTCGGCCACCCGACGCGTGACGCACCGAAGGCGATCCCAGCCCGATCGCCTCCAGACACGACTGCGTAGGAGCCCGTAGGAACGACGATCAGCAGGGGGGCAGGGTCGACCCTCCCCCTTTCTCAAGCGGAGGTGACGAGAACACACGCGGCCATGGAAATGACGCGCCCATGGAAATCACAAAACGATTTCCACAGACGCTTGGAAATCTCGCACGCGACATTCCCACATTCCCACAGCCGATCCTCGGTGATGTCTGAAGAGAGAAGGGCGTAGAATGAACCGCCCTCAGTGGTCTACTTTCTGAGCGGCGTTTGGTCTACTTTCCGAGCGGCGCGCGCAGTTGTCGAGATGTTCGGGGATGCCGTACCAATCGCGCCGAGTGAAGATCAGCGCCAAGTGTCGTTGCCGCGGCATCGACGTTCGCTCACCAGATGGATCCAGACTAGCGGGTTCGCTCCGAGTGAAACCTCAAAAGGCCGTATGCTAAGAGGTCTGTATGTCTCAGCCACGACCCTGGGTGCAGGCCGCTTGCGTCTGCGAGAAAGTCCTCATTGAGGCTGATAGCGTCCCCAGTCTCATCAGAATCGTCGACACATACTCTCTTCAGGTCCCGCAGAGCGTCGGGGTTGATCTGACAGCCTTCGTCGCGCTGAGATCCGGAAAGGTCGTTGGGGAGTTTGAGGTCGGTATGCAACTAACCGATCCAGAGGGAACTAAGACGCCCGTTCGGACGTGGCCCGTTGTATTCAACGGTGAGGAGCACGGCGCCAACCTGAAGATGAACTTTCTGCTGACAAACCCGAAGATTGGACTGTACTGGTTTGACGTGCTCTGGCGGAACGAAGTGTTGACTAGGATTCCGTTTCGGATCAAGTACGTAGAGCGAGACGCCGCGCCGGTCGAATCCACTGAGACCGAGACGCAGTGAACCCGCGGGGTCCTGCAGGCTCAACTGCGTTCTCCCGGACGATGACCGCATCGTTCACCTGACTGGTTATCTTCCACGGAGACTGCCAAGGAGCCAACGATCGCTGGCTGCCAGCGATGTCTACGTAGAGGCGCTGTAAACGCAGTAGTGCTT
>JALZOC010000492.1 GCA_030857365.1 Acidobacteriota bacterium | reverse complement strand
ATCAGCCGGGCCGCCTCGACGAGCTTGGCGAGCGCCCGCCGCTCCCCGTCCGGCAGCGAGGTGATATCGGCGCCGATCTCGGCTGGCGCGAAGCGGGCGGTCATGACGCGCAGTTCGGGAAGGGTCGGCATCGGCGCGGGCGCGGCAGTCTGGATCACGAGGGGCTCTCCGGCCGGCGCACGGAGGGCGGCGGCGGCAAAGGGGACGCTGGCGAGGGCGGACGCAAGGGCGGCGGTCGCACACGTGTTGATTTTCATAAGGTCCCAACTGCTAGGCGGCGAACGCGCGACGGGACTACAATAGAAGGATTGTAAGCCGCAGAAACAGTAGAAACATACCTGGAACCCGGGTGCGTCGGGGGCCCCGGGTTCGTTGATGTCACTGATCAAACGCGAAGGGCGCCACGTCGCGGCGAGGAATTCACCAGAATGAGGAACACCGCACCCCAGGATACCTCCGAGCTGGAGGTGATCGAACAGCGCGAGTGGCGGGAGTCGCTCGAGTATGTCGTCCAGCAGGGGGACCGCGGCCGCGTGCAGCGGCTGCTCGCCGCTCTCCGGCACCACGCCCGAATGGCAGGGGTGAGCCTGCCGTTCACGGCGGTCACCCCGTACGTGAATACCATCCGCCTCGAGGACCAGACGCCGCTTCCGGGCAGTCAGGAGATCGAGCGCCGCATCAAGAGCCTCGTGCGCTGGAACGCCATGGCGATGGTCGTCCGGGGCAACCGTGCGTCGGATGGCATCGGCGGGCACATTTCAACGTACGCGTCCGCCGCCACTTTGTACGAAGTCGGATTCAACCATTTCTTCCGCGGCAAGGGGGAGGACGGCGACGGCGACAATATCTACTTCCAGGGGCATGCCTCTCCGGGGATTTACGCCCGGGCGTTCCTCGAAGGGCGGCTGAGCGTCGAACAGCTGCACAACTTCCGGCGGGAGCTCTCGAAAGGCGGGGGGCTGTCGTCGTACCCGCATCCGTGGCTGATGCCGGACTTCTGGGAACATCCGACGGTCTCGATGGGCCTCGGCCCCATCATGTCCATCTACCAGGCCCGCTTCAATCGCTACCTGGAAGACCGCGGATTGAAGAAACCCTCCCGGTCGAAGGTGTGGACGTTCGTGGGCGACGGCGAGACGGATGAGCCCGAATCGCTCGGCGCCATCAGCCTCGCGGCCCGGGAGAAGCTCGACAACCTCATCTTCGTGATCAACTGCAATCTGCAGCGGCTTGACGGCCCCGTTCGCGGCAACGGCCAGATCATCCAGGAGCTCGAGGCCATCTTCCGCGGCGCGGGATGGAACGTCATCAAGGTGATCTGGGGCAGCGACTGGGATCCGCTGCTGGCCGCCGACCACGACGGCCTTCTTGCGCAGCGAATGGGTGAAGTGGTCGACGGGCAGTATCAGAAGTACGCCGTCGAAGACGGCGCGTACATGCGCGAGCATTTCTTCGGGACCGACCCGCGCCTGCTCGACATGGTCAAGCACCTCTCCGACGATCAGCTGAAGAAGCTGCGGCTCGGCGGGCACGATCCGGTGAAGGTCTACAACGCCTTCAAGATGGCCGTGGAGACCACCGGGCAGCCCACCGTGGTGCTGGCCCGAACCATCAAGGGCTACGGGCTCGGCGAGGCGGGCGAAGGCAAGAACATCACCCACCAGCAGAAGAAGATGAACGACTCGGACCTGAGGATTTTCAGGACCCGCTTCGGTATCCCTGTCTCCGACGAGGAGATCGCCGATGCGCCGTTCTATCGCCCGGCCGAGGACAGCACCGAGCTCCAGTACCTCCGTGAGCGCCGCAAGGCCCTCGGCGGCTTCGTGCCGACGCGAAGAGTACGTGTCGAGGCCCTCCAGCCTCCCGGGGAGTCGCTCTTCGAGGAATTCTACAAGGGCACCGAGGGGCGCAAGGCGTCCACGACGATGGTGTTCGTGCGGATCCTCTCGAAACTGCTGCGCGACAAGGAAATCGGGAACCTCATCGTGCCGATCATTCCGGACGAGGCCCGGACGTTCGGCATGGAATCGCTCTTCCGCTCGATTGGCATCTACTCCCATGTCGGGCAGAAGTACGAGCCGGTCGACATGGACACGCTGCTCTACTACAAGGAAGCGCAGGACGGCCAGATCCTCGAGGAAGGGATCACCGAGGCGGGATCGATGTCCTCGTTCATCGCCGCGGGCACCGCCTATGCCACGCACGGCGTGAACACGATTCCGTTTTTCATCTATTACTCGATGTTCGGCTTCCAGCGCGTGGCCGATCTCATCTGGGCGGGGGCGGATTCCCGGGTGCGCGGGTTTCTGCTCGGGGCGACCGCCGGCCGGACGACGCTCGCGGGCGAGGGGCTCCAGCACCAGGATGGGCAGAGCCACGTGTACTCGCTCGCCACGCCGAACTGCATCTCGTACGATCCGGCCTACGCGTACGAGCTGGCGGTCATCATCCAGGACGGCATACGCCGGATGTATCAGGACCAGGAGAGCGTCTTCTATTACCTGACGGTGATGAACGAGCCGTATGCGATGCCCCCAATGCCCGAGGGCACGCGCGACGGTATTCTCAAGGGCATGTATCGCCTGCAGCCGGCCGCGAACCCGAAAGCGAAACTGAAGGCCCAGCTGTTCGGCAGCGGCGCCATTCTCAACGAGGTCGTCGCGGCGCAGAAGCTGCTCGAGAAGTACGACGTGGCGGCCGATGTGTGGAGCGTGACGAGCTACCAGGAGCTGTATCGCGACGGCCACGCGTGCGATCGGTGGAACATGCTGCACCCCTCGGAAACACCGCGGGTTCCGTACGTGGCGCAGTGCCTGAAGGACGCCCCCGGCGTGCTCGTGGCGGCGTCCGATTACCTGAAGGTGCTGCCGGATTCCATCGACCAGTGGATGCCTCGCCGCATGCGCTCGCTCGGGACCGACGGGTTCGGCCGCAGCGAGGACCGCCAGCGGCTCCGCGAGTTCTTCGAAGTCGACGCGCGCTTCGTGGCCCTCGCGACGCTCGCCGAGCTCGCACAGGACGGCAAACTCGATCGCAAGGTCGTTGCCCAGGCCCTCAAGGACCTGGAGATCAACCCCGAGAAGCTCAACCCCGCAAGGAGCTGACGGCTTTCATGCCCACAGATTTCACCCTTCCCGAACTCGGCGAGAACGTGACCGCCGGCGACGTCGTACGCGTGCTCGTGGCCATTGGCGACAGCGTGGCGAAGGACCAGGCGGTCCTGGAGCTCGAGACCGACAAGGCGACCATCGAAGTGCCCTCGAGTGTCTCCGGCACGGTCAAGGAGGTGCGCGTCAAAGAGGGGGACAAGATCAAAGTGGGCCAGGTGGTGCTCACGTTCGACGACGACGGGCCGGCGAAGGGCGCGCAGG
>JALZOC010000491.1 GCA_030857365.1 Acidobacteriota bacterium | reverse complement strand
CACGTGAGTCGATCGAACTCAGGAACACGGCCGAGTGGTGCAAACCAAGCGCGTGCACCGTGTAGAGGAAATGCCGGCCGTCGGGCAGAAAGTACGGTGAGACGTGTGCGCGCTCCCCCTCCGCCAGCTGCGTCAATTCGACGGGCGCACCGCCGCCCGCGGGTACTCGAGCGATGGTCCTGTCGCCGTGGGTGAACAGGATCACGTCGTCAGCGTTCCACGAGCCCGGCGGCGTCTGTATGGCATCGCAGATCGTGACAATCGGCCCCCCCGAGGCTTCAACCTTCCGCAGCTTTCCGTCCGAAATGAAGGCGACCCAGCGGCTGTCGGGCGACCAGAACGGAGAGGATGCGTTGGCGGTGCCGGCGATGGCCTGCGCCGAGAAGCCGTCGAGCGGCCGAATCCAGAGCACTGGACCACCGGCGTCGTCCGGCGCGACGAACGCGAGCCGCCGGCCGTCGGGGGACACCTGGAGCCGCAGCGCCGCAGCGCCGGTGAGCGGCGCCGGGGGCATGATGAGCGACCTGAACGCGCGAGTATCGGCCGGCGGCTCACTGAACCGCCCGCAGGTGGAGGCCGCGATGGCAATTGCGGAGGCGACAGCACACAGCAGCCATGGCAGGACCGTGGAGCGTGGCGGCGCGGGGTGGGCGGGCGGCACAGCCGAGCGCTCGGCGCGCAACGCGTCCTTGAGTTCCAGCCGCGCGGCGCCGATATCCGGCAGGCGCTCGCGCCGGTCCTTCTCCAGGCAGCGACGCAGCAGCGTGCGGACCGACGAGGGCGTGTCTTGGGGGAGTGCCGCCCAATCCGGCTCCCCGCGAACGACTGCCGCCAGCGTATCGGTGACGTCCTCACCGGCAAACGGACGCTTGCCGGTCAGCATCTCGAACAGCACGCACCCGAACGCCCAGATATCGGCGCGCTTGTCGACCGGCTTGCCTTTCGCCTGCTCGGGCGCCATGTAGGCGGCCGTGCCGAGGATGACGCCGGCCTGCGACATCTGGAAGGGGCTCGTGATCGTCGGCGACTGATCGAGCACCGCCCGGGTGGGGTCAGCACCGGATTCGGCCGGCGCAAGTGCCTTCGCGAGACCGAAGTCGAGAACCTTGACCTGGCCATCAGGACGGACCTTGATGTTGGCCGGCTTCAGGTCTCGATGAATGATGCCCAGATCGTGCGCCGCTTCCAGCGCTTCGGCAATCTGGCCGGCGAGCTGCAGCGCCTCGTCCACCGGCATGGCGCCGGCGCGCATGATCCGTTGCGCGACCTCCTCGCCGTCCACGAACTCCAGCACCAGCCCGTGACTGCCGCTCTCCGGGAGCTCGACCAGGCCATACACCTGCGCGACGTGGGGATGATTCAACGCGGCAAGCGTTCGCGCCTCGCGCTCGAACCGGGCCAGCCGCTCCGGATCACGCGCGAAGAGATCCGGCAGGACCTTGATCGCGACGTCGCGCTGCAGCTTCGCATCGCGGCCGCGATACACGACGCCCATTCCCCCGGCCCCGAGGGTGCCCAGAATCTCGTAGGCGCCGATCCGGCTGCCTGTCGTGAACTTCATCGAGTAGGCGGATTATATCCGCCAGGCAGCCCGAAGACGGCGGTCGGGACGTTATCAGCGCTTGATAACTGTACCGCGCTGCCTCTTGCCGCGGACCGGGTAGGCGGGTCGCTTCGGCGTGGCGGGCGGATTCTTCCTCAGCTCCGCCATCACGACTTCGATCGCCTTCTCCAGCTGCGGATCGCGCCCGGCAATGACATCGGCGGGCGTCTGCCTCTACTTAGATGTCCGGCGCGACCCCTTCGTTCTCGACGACCCAACCTTCATCCTCGGTCCAGATCGCATCCGAATTGGGGCCGAGCGTGATGTCGACGATTTTCCCGGCGGTGTTCTCGAACAAGCTGTAGAGATTGGTCGGCGGACGGACCTGCCCTCCATTGACGGCGAGCAGGGACTCACCCGCCTTTGCGTTCACGCCAGGCTCGGTGAGCGGCGCGCGCTGCTGCGCGTTCCAGTTCAGGCCCCGAACACCTTTCTTTAGGCGGTAGCGTCCGTCTTTAAGCGGTAGCGCCCGTTCGCCACTTCGTAGTCGGCGCCGAGCAGCCCCCCGGGCACGCTGCGTGGATCCGTTAGACTGTCGCCGCCGCCGTTGTGGTGGCCGACCGCCAGCTCACTCGACATCCACTGGATCACGCGATTCAGGTCTGCGCGCGCGTGGTGACGTGCGGAAGGAACGGCGCATACTTCTGTTTCTCTTTCGCCCAGTCCACGCCGTGCATGTTGGGTGCGTAGAAGTAGTCGCGGTTGATGCGCCAGGCCTCGTCGAAGATCTGCTTCCTCTCATGCTGCGGGTCGGCCCGGACTTCGATCGAGTCCACCGCGATGCGCCCTTCGGCCGGCTGAATCGCCCGGGTCGTCGGCACAGTCGACCACGCAGTGCCGTTGCGATACAGCAGCTTCTTCGCATCGGCCGACACGATGTAATCGCTGGCAGCCGGTCACGAGCGTTTCGTTCTTGCGGGTGTTCAGATCGTAGCGATTGAGCGCCGTCGCGTTGTCGCCGGTCCGCAGGTAATAGATGGTAATAGATGTGACCCGGAGCGCCGACCTGCAGGTTCGACAGCGTGCCGGCTGTGATCGGCAGGTCGAGGATGCGGTATTCCAGTCCTTCGAGGTCGGTACGGAACTTCACCAGCTGCGGCTTCGCACCGGGCTGGTCGGCCGCCCCTTCCACCGGCTTCTCCGCGGGTTTCTCTGCCGCCTTTTCGCCAGACTTCTCGGGCGCGTCCCCCGGCGTTTCGATTCACCGCTCTGCTCTTCGTCCGTCTCCTTGGTGATCGGCGACACCAGGCCGTTCGGCAGCACGGCGAGGTAGATCCCCGAGCCAGTCCTTGACGGGCCCCGCATCGGAGGACGCGAAGAAGTAGAGATACTTGCCGCTCTTGTCGAACTGGGGATTGGCTGACGTCGCTGAGACCGTCGCTTACCTGGAACGACTTCGCCTGATCGGTCGAGTAGGCGTGGACCGTCGTGATCCCGGCGGCGTTGTCCATCGCATACGCGAGCCACTTCGAATCCGGCGACCATGCGTAGCTGATGATGACGACCGGCGAGTAGATCAACAGTCGCCGAACCTAGGGAAGGAATGTGTCAACTCCCAACACCCAACTTCCAACTTTTCAACACTCGGGCCGAAATAGGTTAACCAACGCACGTTGGTAGTTGGAGGTTGGGGTTGGGCGTCGAGGAATATCCTAGGAGTCCGTCCGACTAATCGCGGTGATGGCCACTCGCCCTTGTACCGTGCGGCCAAGATGGGCGTCGCCGCTCTCGGCGATGGCCGCCGGAATGTCCCGTGCCCCCTCGTGCCG
>JALZOC010000490.1 GCA_030857365.1 Acidobacteriota bacterium | reverse complement strand
GCGAAGAACAAGGCGCACGGCCGATCGTGGCTGTCGCGGGCTGCGTCGCGCAGCAGGAGGGAGACAAGCTCCTGAGGCGCACCTCCACCGTGGACGTCGTCCTCGGCACGCAGAACATCAAGCGGCTCCCGATGCTCGTCGGTGCGGCCGTCGAGCGGGGCGCCGGGAACGGCCGGCCGGCGCTGGCGCTGGATCCGGTCGAAGACGTGTCGTTTCCGCTGGGAATCGCCAGGCGCACCGACCCCTTCAGGGCTTACGTCACGATCATCGAAGGCTGCAACGAATTCTGCGCCTTCTGCGTCGTCCCGTACACGCGGGGCCACGAGCGGATGCGGCCCCTCGCAGACATTCTCGCCGACGCGCGCCACGCGGTCGCGACCGGCGCGCGCGAGATTCAGCTGCTGGGGCAGATCGTCAACCATTACCAGGCCCCCGACGACGGCCGGTGTGACTTCGCGGGATTGCTGGAACGGCTGAACGGGATCGAGGGGCTGCGCCGCATCCGGTTTGCGAGCCCGCACCCGCGCCACGTCACGCCGCGCATGATCGCGGCCATGCGGGACCTGCCGGCCGTCTGCCGCCATCTCCATCTGCCGGTGCAATCGGGGTCCACCCGTGTCCTCGGAGCGATGCGGCGCCGGTACACGCGGGAGGGCTACTTGACGCTGGTGGATAAATTGCGCGACGCCATGCCGGACATCGCGCTCTCGACCGATATGATTGTCGGGTTCCCAGGTGAAACGGCGGACGACTTCGAGCAGACACTCTCGCTGACTGCCTCAGTGCGGTATCACAGCATGTTCTCGTTCAAGTACTCCGAGCGCCCCAGCACGCTCGCGCGGAAGCGGATGCCGGAGGATGTGAGCGACGCCGAGAAGACGCGACGAATCGTCGCGCTGCAGGCGCTGCAGAAGGAGATCCAGGGGGAGCTGTACCAGGCGGCGGTCGGGCGCACGTACGACGTGCTCGTCGAATCGCGCAGCCGCCGCCGCGACTGGGAGCTCTCCGGCCGCACCAGCGGCAACACCGTCGTCAATTTCTCCGGCGAAGCGGCGTGGATCGGGACCCTCGTGCCGGTCCGGATCACGGCCGCGAACCCGTACAGCCTCCGCGGTGAATCGCTGCTTGACACACCGCCGCTCGGCCCCTACGTTGTCGAGGTATGACTATCGCGCGGACGTGGCGGACGAGGACAGAGGGCCCATGCAGATTGAAATGACGATCAAAGGATTGATGGTCGACCCCATCACGAACATGCCGATCATCATCCTGCGCGATGAGGAGGGGCAGCGGGTCCTGCCTATCTGGGTGGGGGTGTTCGAGGCGAACGCGATTGCGCTCCAGATCGAGAATGTCTCGACGCCCCGGCCGATGACGCACGACCTGCTCCGGAACGTCATCGCCGACCTGAAGGCGGACATCCAGAAGATCGTCGTGTCGGATCTCAAGGAGAACACGTTCTACGCGCTCATCTACCTGCGGGTGAACGGAGAGCTGATGGCGATCGATGCGCGGCCGAGCGACGCCATTGCGCTGGCGCTGCGCGCGCGGGCGCCGATCTTCGTCGAGGACAGCGTCATCGACCACGCGAAGACTGTCGATCTCACGCCCGAGAAGGGAGACTCGGAGCGGCTGCAGAAGTGGCTCGAGAACCTCGACCCGGACGACATGGGCAAGTACAAGATGTAAACCCGCGAATTCGCAGGCATTTCCGACCTTCCTTGATCCCGCCCGCCTTGCGGCCTTATCATGGCCGCACCTTACCCGTGCATCCATCCACGCGCTGCCGATGATCGTTGCGATTGCGAACCAGAAGGGCGGGGTCGGCAAGACGACCACGGCCATCAACCTCGCGGCGGCGTTGTCGCTGAAAGGGCAGCCGACGCTGCTGGTGGATCTCGACCCGCAGGCGAACAGCACGATGTCCTACCTGGACGTGACGAAAGTGACGCGCAGCGTCTACGATGCGATCGCGGAGCCGAACTGCACGTTCGCCGATGTGATCCTGCCGTCCAGCAACCAGGCGAACCTGTTCGTGGCCCCCTCCCGCATCGCGCTCGCGAAGCTCGAGTCGAAGCTCGTGGGGGAGATCGACGCGCATTTCCGGCTGAAGGATCGGCTCGAGCCGGTGCGGCTGCTGTATCCACACATCGTGATTGACTGTCCGCCGACGCTGGGCCTGCTCACCGTCAACGCCCTGGTGGCGGCGACGCACCTGCTGATTCCGATCCAGTCCTCGTATTTCGCGCTGGAGGGGACGGACGACCTGCTCGAGACCATCGAGAAGGTGCGGGCGCGCGCGAATCCGGGGCTGCAGATTCTCGGCGTCGTGATCACCATGCACGACAAGCGCACCGCGCTGGCGCGGGACATCCGGTCGCAGATCGACAAGGTGTTCGGCAGCAAGGTGTTCAAGACCGTCATCACCAAGAGCGTGCGGCTCGAAGAGAGCCCGGCCTACAAGGAGTCGATCTTCTCCTTTGCGCCGGACTCGAGCGGGGCCGCCGAGTATTACCGCCTGTGCGAGGAGGTCATGGACCGTGCCTAAACGAGGACTCCCTGAAACGGTACGGATGCGGCACGACGAGCACTACGTCGACGCCCTGACCAGCTCCGCCGGCGCGCCGATCGGCCGGATGATTCCGATCGACCAGCTGGAGCCGAATCCGAACCAGCCGCGGCAGGTCATGGGGGACCTGTCGGAGCTGATGGCGTCGATCGCGGAAAAAGGGATCATCGAGCCGGTCATCGTGCGGCAGCGCGGATCGCGGTTCCAGATCGTCGCCGGCGAACGCCGCTACCAGGCGGCCGTGCAGGTCGGGCTGCGCGAGATCCCGATTGTCATCCGCGAGGTGGACGACAACGAGATCATCGAGATTGCCCTCATCGAGAATATCCAGCGCAAGGACCTGACGGCGTTCGAGGAGTCCGAGGCCCTGCAGTCGCTGGGTGAGCGGTGTGGGTATACGCACGAGGACATGGCGCGGCGGCTCGGGAAGTCCCGCACGAGCATCACCGAATCGCTGGCGCTCAACCACATGCCGGAAGAGGTGAAGAACCTGTGTCGGCTGGCCGACATTCACGCTAAATCACTGTTGCTACAGATAGTTAGGCAGGGCGACCCGCAGAAAATGATCGCCCTCGTCGAGAAGGTGTCGCGCGATGGCGGCGTGACCCGCGAGGCGGTTCGCCAGGAGACCGCCAAGCCGAAGGCGGGCCGGCCGAAGGCCTACGTCTTCAGCTACCGTGCGCCGACCAAGGCGTTCAAGCTGCAGCTAAGGTTCACCAAGTCGCGTGTCGATCGCGAGGAGGTCATCGCGGCGCTCCAGGGGATTATCAAGGAGCTCCGCGAGAGCAAGTAATGGCACCTTCTCAGGG
>JALZOC010000489.1 GCA_030857365.1 Acidobacteriota bacterium | reverse complement strand
TGGTTGAGGGTGGCGGAGGCGGCGGAATACACGGGACTGAGTCGGGACACGATCTACACGGCATGCGAACGAGGCGAGCTTCGGCACGTGCATGTCAGCGGGCGACGAAAGATTCTCCTGAGGCCCCAGTGGATCGACGCGTGGCTCGAGCGGCACGCGCCGGATGTCGAGGAAGCGACGAATGCCGGCGGGGCGTGGGGCGCGTCATGAGAGGCACGTTGCCCGTTCTGCTCACGGTCGACGAGGCGGCAGAGCTTCTGCGCACGACACGACGAGCCATCTACGCGATGATCGAGCGCCGACAACTCCCAGGCGTGATTCGTGTCCGCCGGCGAGTGCTCGTGCGCGCCGACGATTTGCTAGACTGGCTGAACCAGAAGCGCGCGCCATCGCCGAAGGAGTAGGCGATGAGCGTAACAGTCAGACCGTACAGGAGAGGTGGCTGGGAGGTGGACATCACCGTCCGGCTGCCAGACGGGTCGCGACATCGGGAACGGAGCCGGGCTCCGTTGTCATCGAAGTCGGCGGCTCAACGTTGGGGCGTCGAGCGCGAGCGTGAGTGGTTCAACGAACTCACACGACCTCAGCCCGAGCTCCAGTCTCAGAAGGAGGCACCCACGCTGGCCGAGTTCGGCCCACGATTCGTTGACGGGCATGCCCGGGCCAACCGACAGAAGCCCAGTGGCATCGCCGCGAAGGAAACGATTCTCACTATCCATCTGGTCCCGTTGTTGGGGTCGAAGCGTCTGGACGCAATCACCACGGAGGAGGTTCAGCGGCTCAAGCACCGGCTTCGTGACCGGGCGCCCAAGACCGTGAACAACGTGCTGACGGTGTTGAACATGCTGTTGAAGAAGGCCGTGGAATGGAACGTCATCGAGCGCATGCCATGCGCCGTGAAGCTGCTTCCTGTTCCGAAGCCGTCAATGGGGTTCTACGATGCCGAGGAGTACGAACAACTGGTGGAGGCGGCCAGGGCAACCAGTCCAAACGCGCTCGTGATCGTGCTGCTCGGCGGCGAGGCCGGACTGCGGTGCGGGGAAATGATGGCACTGGAGTGGCGCGACGTGGATCTTGGCAAACGGCAGATCTGCGTCCAGCGATCCGAGTGGAAGGGCCACGTCACGGCCCCGAAAGGCGGGCGTCTCCGATACGTGCCGATGACGGTCCGCCTCGCGACCGCACTCCGCGATCATCGCCACTTGCGCTCGGCGCGGGTTCTATGTCGGGAGAACAGCACACCGCTCTCCGCGGACGTCGTGAAGCATTGCGTTGAACGGGCGGCTCGGCGTGCGCGGCTCAGCGAGAGCGGCGTACATCGCCTGCGTCATACGTTCTGCTCACTTCTGGCGATGCGGGGGGCACCGGCGCGGGCGATCCAGGAGCTGGCCGGCCACAAGGATCTCCTCACGACACAGCGCTACATGCACCTCAGTCCGGCGGCGCTCGAGGGGGCGATTCGTCTGCTGGAGTCTTCCGGCGTGCACCGGAATCGTGGAGACATTTTGGAGACGGCGGAGGGTGATTCCGCTATCTCCAATGATTAGTGTCACTTAAGTGGCGGGGTCGACGGGACTCGAACCCGCGGCCTCCGGCGTGACAGGCCGGCGTTCTAACCAACTGAACTACGACCCCTAACAGAAAGTTCGAACGCTGAAGTTCGAACGCTGAAGCCTGGCCATCCGAAGCTCGCCGCAGGCGAGCGAAGAATGGGCGGTACAGGACTCGAACCTGTGACAGCCGGCGTGTAAAGCCGGTGCTCTACCAACTGAGCTAACCGCCCCTACGTGCCACGGCGGCCGCGCCGACCGTCCAGCCAAACACCGATTATAGTCACGAAGCGATCAAGGGGCAAGCCGCCGCGACCTGGACCGCGGGCTCACAGCAGACGCGCCTTCCAGGCGAAGACGATCAACACCAGCAGGAGGCCGAGGACGGCCCGGTACTCCCGGTTGCGCATCGCCCGCGCCAGGCTGAAGCGCCGCCGCTCCCCGTGTGTTCTGCCCTCCCGGTACGCCGGGTACGCCGCGCCGAACTTGTCCGTCAGGTGCGCTTCCTCCGTCCGGATCGCGGCGGTCAGCGTAATCGTGAGATACGCAATGACCAGGACCGCCACCAGCCGGCTGGCCGAGGCATAGCCGAGGCCGAGGCCGATGACCGTCGACCCCAGGTACAGCGGGTGCCGGGTGAATCGATACGGTCCGGAGGAGGTGACCTCCCGGCCTTTGTCGAGATGCCCCGCGGCCCACAGGCGAATCGCTTCACCCGCGAGCGCCACGACGCCCCCCGCGAGCAGGGTGGCGCGCGTCGGGTGCGAGAGCCAGATCGCCAGCACGCCGCACGCAAAACCGATCGTCACGCGAAGCCGCGCGATCCGGCGCAGCAACGTCATCGCTCGAGCCGCTGCTGAACGGCGGCTGTCACTTCGGACGTGGGAATGTCCGCCATGCACCAATCCGCTTCCCGGCACCGCCGGCGATAGGGGCACCGGCACGACGCAAATCGAGACACGGCTGGATCGCGCGGGTCCCAGGGACCGTTGCGAGCCGGATCGGTGGGCCCGAACACTGAGACCGTCGGCGTCCCGGCCGCCGTCGCCATGTGCAGCGGCCCCGTGTCTCCCGAGATCATGAGCGCCGCCGCGCGGCAGAGCGCCAGGATGTCGGTCACTCCGGTCGGTGGGCACAGCCGTGCGGCGCCCTGCGAGGCCTCCACGACCGCCTGCGCCAGGGGGCCTTCGCCAGGCCCCCACAGCACGAAGCACGGCAGATCACGCACTTCGAGGAGAAACGCCGCAACCGCGCCAAACCGCTCGGGGAGCCAGCGCTTGTTCGGCCACGCCGCCCCGGCGTTGATGAGGGCGAACCGCCGATCGCTGCCGAGCGTCGCGCGGAGCGCGTCCAGCGCCACGGAGTCGACCGGCGCGAGCGGAAACACAATGCGCTCGTCGTCGATCCCGAGCGTTCGCAAGAGCCCCAGGTTCCTGCGAATGACATGCTTCTCTTCCCGCGTGCCGCGCCGAAGCCGCTCCTCCTGCCAGGGCTTGCCGCGCCGCAGCGGGTCTTCCCGCGGAGGCGTGTCCGTGTAGAACGGGCGCGCGGTCTTCTCCCGCAGGTGCCAGATCGAGAACCCGGCCACGCGCGTGGCGCCGGACGCGCGCGCCAGCACCGCCGACTTCAGCAGGCCCTGGAAATCCACGGCCCAGTCGTAGCGCACCTGCCGCAGCGTGCGCACGACCTCCGCCCAGCCCGCGATGGTGCGCCCTTCGAGAGCGATGATGCGATCGACACCCGTGACGAGATCCACGATCTCGCGGTGGCGGCCGTCCACGAGCCAGTCGATCCGCGCGTCCGGCCAGGCGTCCCGCAGCGCTGCCGCGG
>JALZOC010000488.1 GCA_030857365.1 Acidobacteriota bacterium | reverse complement strand
ATCACGGACCAGTGGAGCAGCACGCCGTAGATCGCCAGCACCGCAAGGAGCACCGGGAGCTGCGCCGGGAACATGCCCCACAGGTAGCCCTGCCCCAGCGCCAGGAATCCCGGCGGGAAGTTCGTGTAGTTGACCGCGCCGTGCGTGAGCCCCTCGGCGATCCCGCGGAAGAGCGAGAATGTCCCGAGCGTGACGATGATGGGGGGAATCTTCAATCCGGCGATGAGTGCGGCGTTCAGGCTCCCGCCGACGCCCCCGGCAAGCACCGCGAGGGCAGCCGCCGCTCCAAGCGGCAGGCCCCACTCGTGGTGCGCCGCTCCGAACACGATGGCGGCCAGGCCCATCATCGAGCCGACCGACAGGTCGATCCCGCCGCTGATGATGATGGGCGTCAGGGCGATCGCGAGAAGCCCGAGCTCCACGCTCAGACGTGTGACCTCGAAGAAGTTGCCGAGCGTGAAGAAGTTGCGCGCGACGATCGAGAAGAGCGCGACCTCGACGGCGAGCGCCAGCAGCACCACCCACTCGCCGTTCGGGAACAGGCGCGCCCGCAGGTCGCGGTTGTTCATGCCGGGTTCGCCAGCGGCAGGGGATCGTGGAGACCGCGCCGCTCGCGCAGCGCGTCAATCGCGACGGCGGCAAGGATGATGCACCCCTGCAGCGCCCGCTCCCAGTACGCGTTGACCCCCAGGAAGGTCAGCGCCGGTCCGATCGCCCCGAGCAGCACGACGCCCAGCAGCGTTCCCGCCAGGTTCCCCTGCCCTCCCCTGACCGCTGCGCCGCCGACAATCACCGCCGCGATCACCTTCATCTCGAGTCCGATGCCGGCGTTGCTTGGAATCTGGTTGAAGCGGACGGAATTGAGCAGCGCCGCCAGCCCCGTGAGCGCGCCCGCCACGGCAAACACCGCGCACGTGATGCGCGCCGTGTCGAACCCGGCGAGCCGCGCCGCGTGCTCGTTGGACCCGGTGGCATACACGGCCCGGCCCGCTGCGAGGTTCCGCATCCCCCATCCAAGCCCCACCTGCAGCGCCACGACGATCCCGCACGCGACAATCGGGTAGGTGTGCTGGGGAAGTCCGAACCACTGGAATCCGCCCGGCAGATCCTGCACCCACGCCCCCTGGGTCCCCCACCGCAGCGCATCCCTCAACGCCACCATCGTCGCCAGCGTGACGACGACCGACGGGATGCGGAGGTACGCGACGAGCGCCCCGTTCAAAGCCCCGAGCAGTGCGCCCGTGAGGCAGGCGGCGAGCGCCGCGACGGCCACCGGTGCGCCGGTCTTGGCCGCGAGCCCGGCCGCGACACTGCAGATGGCGAAGACCGAACCGGCGGAGATGTCGATGTTCCCCGTCAGGATGACGAGCGTCGCGCCGAGCGCGACGATGAGCACCGGCATGTTGCCGAGGAACAGGTCGCTCAGGTTGTCGCCGGCGAAGTAGCCCGGAGCAATCGCGGCGAGGAGGAGCCCCAGCGCCGCGATTACCAGCGCCAGGGATGCTTCTCTGCGGTATCGTTTCAGCATTCAGGAAATTGGCCTTCAGGCGTAATCCGCCTTCGACCCGGCGATTCGCGTACGCAGGGCGGAGCCTCGCCTCCGCCTTGACGGATTCAGCTCGTCGTCTTCGGTCCTCGCCGAACGTACGTCAGGGCGGAGCAGCTCCGCCTCAATGGATCACCTCGTCGTCGTCGACATCCACCAGCTCCAGGTGAGGAATGTCGAGCTCCCGCACGGCGCGCAGCGCCAGCGCAATCGCCTTGTCGCCGTCGCGACGTTCCGCCGCGCCGAGCCGGCGGCCTACTTCCCGCAGCGCGCGGAGGACTCGCGCCCTGTCGAAACGCTGCCCTTCGCAATGCTCGCAGTAATCCATGATTCGCCCAGCATCTCATAACAGGCGCCGGTTACCAGTTATGATCCCGGCATGGCCGCGCGAGACAACGCGAGAATTGTCTACTCGACCGGCGCGGGGCGGGTGTGTCCGACGTGCGGCTGGCCGTCCACCGACTGCCGCTGCAGCCGGAAGGCGGAGGACGCGGTGCCTGCGCGCGTCGTCGCGAAACTGCGCATGGAGCGGGCGGGGCACGGCGGCAAGACCGTGAGTGTCGTGTATGGTCTTCCGCAGAATGCCACGTACCTGAAGGAGCTCTGCCACGACCTCAAGCGCGCCTGCGGAACCGGGGGAGCCGTCGTGGACGGCACCGTGCAGCTCCAGGGGGATCTGCGGGATCGCATCCGGGATGTGCTCGTGGCGAAAGGCATTGCGGTGAAGGGCTGATGATGACCACGCTCCACCTCGTCCTGTTCGTTGCGGCCGCGAGCGTTGCGCCTCACCCGCCTGCAGGGACGCCGCAGCCGCAGAGTGCGGCAAAGATCGCCATCAACGAAGAGCTGCTCGACGCCGCGCGCGCCGGGGACGTGCCGCGTGCGTTGAAAGCGCTCGACGGAGGGGCGGACGTCAACGCGGCGAACCGCTACAAGGCGACGGCGCTCACGTTCGCCGCCGACAAGGGCCACCTCGACGTGGTCAGGCTGCTGATCGACCGCGGCGCAGACCCCAATATTCAAGACACGTTCTACAAGGCGCGGGCGATCGACATGGCCGGGCAGAACGGCCACATCCAGGTCGCGATCCTGCTGCTCGAAAAGGGATCGCTCGGGGCGGGCGGCGCGCTGCGGACGGCGCTCGGGGCCGGCAGCCTTCCACTTCTGCACGCCGCGCTGAACGGCCGGGACCTGACGCGCGACGACCTCGCGCTCGCCCTCGCCGCAGCCCGGCGCGGCACGAACGCAGAGGCGGTTGCCGCCATCGAGAGAAAGATCGCCTCGATGCCGCCGGATCCGAACGCGGTCACGGTGGCCCGGAGCGTGCTGCAGTCGTACGTCGGCACATATCGCAACGAGGGCACGGGCTTCACGCTGGTTGTCACGCTCTCGGACGATCAGCTCTCTTCGGCTCCTCCCGGATCGACGCCGTCCCCGCTGGTTCCGACGTCGGAGACGTCGTTCAGGGTGATGGGGCGCGAGGCGACGATGACGTTCGCCGGCCGCGGCAATATCGTCGAGCGCGCCCTGCTCGATCAGAACGGCGCGACCCAGACGCTCGAGCGCGTTGCCGCAGCAGCCTCCTCCGACGGCGCACCGCCGCCGGCTCCCTCAACAGCAGCCTCGGCGTCCGGTGCCGCTGAACCGGACCCGACACCCGCCACTCCCGCGAAGCGCGGCCCGGCGATGCCCTGGCCGGCGTTCCGCGGAGCCAATGCCGCGGGGAATGGCGACGGCCAGGGAGCCGTGACGGAGTGGAACATCGACACCGGACACAACGTCCGCTGGAAGACGCCGATCCCCGGCATCTCCAACGCCAGTCCCGTCATCTGGG
>JALZOC010000487.1 GCA_030857365.1 Acidobacteriota bacterium | reverse complement strand
CGCACGCCGGGCGCTCTACTCGAACATCGAGCGCTACAAGGGCCGCCGCGCCACGATCTGGTTCCACGACATGCGGTCTGCCACGTTCTTCAAGCGACACCAGCTCGGCCCGATCGGGGTCTACTTCTACGATGGTGGCCACACCTACCGGCTCACGCGGGAATCAATCGCCGCTGGCTCTCGGTGGCTGAGCCCGCGGGCGGCGGTGCTCGTCGACGACTGGAATCTGCCGCACGTGCGGAAGGCCACACTGGACGGCTTCCGCGACAGCGGCGTTCGTATCCTGTGGCGGCGCGACCTGCCAGGCGACCACACCGAACAGACATGGTGGAACGGCATCGGGGCGTTCTACGTCGAGAACGAGGGTCTCAGGTTTTAGGGTTTTTCCGTTTCAGGTCAGGTTTTGGTTTTTGGTTTCAGGTACGGTTTCGGTCCCAGTTGTTTCCAAACCTGGAGCTCGTCCAGGTAAAACCGAGGTGAATATGAGACCACGATACGCGCTCGTTCTCGCGGGATGGCTCGCGTTCGCAGGCGCGGCCCTCCTCGCACAGGAGCAGGGATTCACGCCGCTCTTCAACGGCAAAGATCTGACGGGCTGGGTCTACGGCCAGCGCGGCGACGCCGAGAACAAGACCGGCAAGGGCTATCAGGTCGAGAACGGCGTGCTCTTCGCCACCAGGGAAGATGGCGGGAATCTGTTCACGGAGAAAGAGTACGCGGACTTCATCCTGCGGTTCGAGTTCAAGCTGACCGAGAACGCGAACAACGGCATCGGGGTCCGCGCGCCGCTCACCGGGGACGCGGCCTACGCCGGCATGGAAATCCAGGTCCTCGACGACAGCGGATCGCAGTACACCGACCTGCGCCCGGCGCAGTATCACGGGTCCGTCTACCAGATGTTCCCGGCCAAGCGCGGATTCCAGAAGCCCGTCGGCGAATGGAACTCCGAAGAGATTACCGTCAAGGGGCGCCGGATTACGGTGACACTCAACGGCGTCACCATTGTCGATGCGAACCTGGACGACGTGACGGACGAAGCGGTGCTGGCGAAGCACCGGGATCTGAGCCGGCCTGAGGGGTCGCGCGGCATCGCGAACACGAAAGGCCATGTCGGCCTGCTCGGTCACGGGACGCGCGTCGAGTTCCGCAACATCCGGATCAAGGAACTCTAGCAGCCCCTCGGAACCGGAGGCTCAGAAGCGCAGAGAGGTCCCGAGCTGGATCAGTCGCGGGTGTGTCGGCAGAATGCCCCGCGTGCGATCGACAATGGCGGTGCGATCGGCCAGGTTCTTGACCGCCACGAAGAAGGCGATGCGTGAGCTCCGGTGCCGCCAGGTCGCGGCGGCGTTCCACAGGGTCAGCGACGGTATCAGGCCGCGCTGACCGTCCGCCGACCCCGCGATCGTATTGAGGTCGTCGCCGAACTGGTCCGCCATGTGCTGGGCCTCGACCTGGAAATCCACGCCGGCAGCGTGGCGGTAGCCCAGCGTCACGGTGCCCAGCGTGTCCGGGGCGTACGGCAGACGGTTTCCGCTCACGCTGACGGCCGTCGCGCCGGGAACGCTGCTGAAGCGCGCGCCCCGGAACCGGGCGACTGGAATCCACGTCAAGGCGACCCGCGCGTACACGTTGTGCGGACCGTCGACGAAAGCATCGGTGTCGACCGCGCTGCCGACTTCCACCCCCCGGTGCAGCGTCTCTCCCCCGTTTGTCAATGTCGCGCCGATGCCCCCCGCAAGGCTCGCCGGAACAATCTGGTTGGCATAGTCCATCTGGAACACGGTGGCGTCGACGCGAATCCCCTGGGCCACCAGCGTCCGGGCGCCAACCTCGAGATTCCAGCTCCGCTCGGGATCGAGCTCCACCACCCCCCCGGTGTTGTTGTTAATCACGTCCTCGACGCGGGGCGGTGCGAACCCGCGATGGAAGCCGGCAAAGAGGGTGTTCTGCCCGCTCATCGCGTAGGCGACGCCGAGGCCGGGGATGACTTCGGTCAGGCTCGTGACACCCGACGCGCCCGCGCCCGCGTTTGCCAGCCGGTTCGTGCGCGCGTATCGCATGTGCTCGATACGGACCCCGGGTGTGACGGTCCAGCGATCCGTCAGAAAACGGTGCTGGACGAAAGAGGACAGCGCATCGGCTGTTCGCAGATTGTCTTCGACGAGCACGCCGCTGCGGGATGTCGGTGTCGCGCCGTTCTCCTGCCGCCGATCCTGGTCTTCGACGTGGAACCGGACGCCGGCGTCGGTCTCCTGGCTGATTCCCAGCGCGCGGTGCGCGATCCGGATGCGCGGCTCGACGCCGAACAGGTCGTAGCGGCGCAGACGGCCTTCATTTCCGCACGTGGTCGTCAGGTTGGCCATGCCGCCGCAGGCGGCGTCGGCCGAATCGCTGGGCCGCTGACTCGAGTTGCTGGACTGGCGCCACCAGTGCCGGCGGAAGACCTGCGCGTAGGCGGTCGTCGTGAAGGCCACATGGTCGCCGAGGAGCGCCCGGTAGATGGCGGAGGCGCCGCCGCGATCGCCGGCGAAGTGGTCGTTCCGGAACGGGTTCTGGCGCGGATTCGCCCGGTACTCATCTTCACGCAGGCCGCTGTAGCCCACCTGCGAGTCCTCGCCGTAGTAGTTCCCCTTGATCGAGACATTCTGCCGCGCGGACACCTGCTGCACCCACTTCGCATTCACGTCGTCGAGCGTCGTGTGCTGATTCTCGCGCGCGCCGTCGCTTTCCTTGCGCATCACGTCGAGGAGCAGCCCGGCAGGGCCCCAGGTGCCGCCGGCGCCGACATGTCCGGACCGGAACCCGCGGTTGCCGCTCTCGAGGCTGACGGTGGCGGACCGCCGGGCCGGGGGTTCCGGCGTGATGTAATTGACGACGCCGCCGACGGTGACGGGGCCGTGCGCAATCTGCCCCGATCCCTTGAGCACCTCGATCCGGGAGAATCGCTCGATCGGTGGATGGTAGTAGCTCGCGTTGTCGCCGTAGGGTGCGTAGGTCGTCGGTACGCCGTCCTCGAGCAGCAGGACTTTCGTCGAGCGCGTCGGGTTCAGCCCGCGGATGCCGATGTTGGGCCGCAGCCCCAGCCCCTCCTCGTCGCGGACGAACAGCCCGGGGACCTTCCTCAGGGCTTCGCTCGTCGTGAAGACGTGGGAGGCGCCGAGGGCGTCCCGCGTGAGGACGTCCACCGAGCCCGGAATGCGCCGCAGCATCTCTTCCGATCCGACCATCCGCGCACCGAGTACGGAGACCTCCTCGGCGAACGCCCCGGGGTGAAGCGCCAGAGTGACCGTCACCGGTCCGCGCGATACCGTCACCTCGCGTTCCGAAACGGAGAAGCCCGGAAGCACCGCCGACAGGCTGTAGAGACCATCCGGCACGTCCGCGAACGCATAGGCTCCGTC
>JALZOC010000486.1 GCA_030857365.1 Acidobacteriota bacterium | reverse complement strand
CTCCTGCGCGTGCGCGACGCCCGTGACGCTCAGGGCTGCGACGGACAGCGCGAGAACCATACGCTTGAACATACTCATCTCCTTTGATGCCACGCGACAGCTGAGCAATTACACAGCCCCACTACCGCCATTCCCGTTTCGCGAAATGTAGAAGCAAGTTCAGAGCCAGTCTGAAATCGCCAAAACAGGCCTGAATCAGTGCTGTTCAGCTCCCCGCCGATGGCCCGAAAGCCTCAAAACCGCCTTGTATAATGGACGAATGACGTTGTCCCTCGTGCCGGCGGTCCGCCCCTCCGTGCGTCGCGCGACTCTCGACAATGGGCTGACGGTCATTGTTCAAGAGGTCCACACGGCGCCACTGGTGTCTGTGTGGAGCTGGTACGGGGTCGGATCGGGCGATGAGCGTCCGCGGCAGACCGGCGTGTCCCACTGGGTCGAGCACATGAACTTCAAGGGGACGACGAACATCCCGCGCGACCAGATGAAGGGCATCGTCGAACGGTTCGGGGGTATGTGGAACGGGTACACCTGGATCGATCAGACCACCTATCTGCAGACAGCGGGAAGCGCGGCGCTCGAACAGATGATCTTCATCGAGGCGGAGCGCATGACCAACGGGCTGTACGAGGCCCCCGAATGCGAGTCCGAGCGGACGGTCATCATTTCCGAGCTGCAGGGCGGGGAGAACGATCCGGATCAGCTCCTCGATACGGAGGTCACCGCCAGTGCCTTCCGCGCGCATCCGTATGGGCATCCCACCATAGGCTGGCTGGACGATCTCACGTCGATGACCCGCGACGACCTGTATGAGCACTACCGGCGCTTCTACATCCCGAACAATGCGACGCTCGTCGTGGCCGGCGATGTGGACGCCGACGAGGTGTTCCGGTGTGCAGCGAAGCATTTCGGCGCGATCCCGGCCGGACCGCCGCCCGCGCGGCTGCGCGCGACGGAACCGCCGCAGATCGGTGAGCGGAGAGTGACGATCGAGCGCGAGGGCACGACCGGGTATCTGAAGATGGTGTTTCTCGCGCCTGGCGCAACGGACCCGGACTTTGTTCCGATGCTGGTGCTCGACTCGGTGTTGACGGGGGCAAAGGGCGTCAACCTGTGGTCGAGCTTTCGCGGCGCGCCGCCACAGCGGAAGGCGAGGCTCTATTCGGAGCTCGTGGAGGGAGGGCTCGCGTCGTTGGTGTCGGGCGCCCTGCTGCCGACTCGCGAGCCGTTCCTGTACACGCTGTCGTTCACGGCGCTCGACGGTGTGGAGCTCGGCACCCTCGAGGCAGCCGCGCTTGGCGCCGTCGAACGGCTGCGCGATACGGGGATCGATCCCGCGGAATTGACGCGGGCCCGCAGGCAGCTGCGGGCGCGGCTCGTCTTCGAGAACGACAGCGTCACGAACGTCGCCCATCAGCTGGGATACTTCGAGACCGTCGCCGGTCCGGAGTTTCTGGCGTCGTTGCAGGAGCGGATCGACGCGGTCCCGGCGGAGCAGGTCTGGGACGTTGCCAGGCGGCGCCTGGGCGCCACGACCCGGACCGTCGGCTGGTTCAAGCCGCTGCCAGGCTCGCGGCGCGATCCCGATTCGGCGAATCCAGCCATGCGGGCCCCGGTGCGGGCATGATGCCCGGGATCGCCCGTGGACTGCGCCCGATCCGGGAGACGCTCGACAACGGCGCCGTCATCATCGTGCAGGAATCGTCTGCGACCCCCGCGGTCGCAATCAACGCCACGTTCCTTGCGGGCACTCTGTACGAGCCCGAGCACCTCGCCGGCCTTGCCTACCTCACCGGTCGCCTGATCGATCGGGGCACCGAGCGGCGCTCGGCGGAAGCGATTGCGGAGGCGCTGGACGATCGGGGCGTGTCCCTTCGCGTCGGCTGCACGCGTCATACGATGACGCTGTCGTGCACATGCCTCGCCGAAGACGTCGGCGAGGTTCTCGCGATTGTCGTGGACGTGGCGCGACGGCCGACGTTTCCTGACGCTGAGCTGACGAAGCGTCGGGCCGAAGTCACGACCGCGCATCGGCAGGACGAAGACAATCCCGCCGTGCAGGCCGTCGAGGCTCTGGCGGAGATGCTGTACGGCACGGCCCATCCGTACGGGCGTCGCGCAAAAGGCACCTGCGCGACCCTCCAGCGTATCGACCGCGATGCGCTGGCGGGTTTCCACAGCCGGCACGTCCGTCCGTCCGCGCTGTCGCTCGTCATCGTCGGGGACATAGAGGCGGGCCGCGCCGTCGAGCAGGCCGCCGCGGAGATCGAGGGCTGGCGAAGCACCGAGCCCGCATTGGCAGCGGTGCTTCCGCCGGTGCCGCCGGCGGTGCGCCGCCGCCGCACCCTGCCGATGCCCGGGAAGGCCCAGTCCGACATTGCCTACGGCTTCACGGCCATCAGCCGCCTGGATCCGCGGTATTACGCCTACTGGATGATGAACAACGTGCTTGGCCAGTTCGGCCTGGGCGGACGCCTCGCCGACAACATCCGCGAGCGGCAGGGCATGGCCTACTACGCATACAGCGCCTTCGATGCGACGGCCGGTCCGAGTCCCCTCGTGATCAGGGCGGGGGTCGATCCGCGCCAGGTCGAGCGGGCGCTCGCAGCCATCGACGCCGAGGTGCGGCAACTGGGCCTCGAAGGCCCGACGGAGAGTGAGGTGGAGGAGACGCGCCAGTATCTGGTCGGGTCGATCCCCCGCCTGCTGGAGACGAACTACAGCATCGCCGGCTTCCTGCAGATGTGCGAACAGCTGGGACTCGGGCTCGATTACGATCGGCGCCTGCCCGCACTGCTGCAACGGGTCACCCTCGACGAGATCAAAGCGGCCGCAGCCGAAGTGCTCCGCCCGGAGCTCGCCGCGGTGTCGATCGCCGGCCCCGAACCGCCCGCCGAGGCGCACCTGTGAGCGAGTCGTACCCGCGAGGCACAATCCGGGCCGTCTTCTTCGATGTCGATTTCACGCTCATCTATCCGGGCCCCGCATTTCAGGCGTCCGGATACCGGGAGTTCTGCGGACGGTTCGGCATCGACGTGGATCCCGCGGCGTTCGACATGGCGGTCAGCAGCGCCGCCAGCCTGCTCGAGCCCGACGGCGGGCTCTACGATGCCCAGCTCTATGTCGATTACACACGGCGAATCATCGAGGGGATGGGAGGCCGCGGCGCGCAGGTGGCAGCGGCGGCGCAGGCCATCTACACGGAGTGGGCGGCGTGTCATCACTTTCTGCTGTACGAGGACGTTCCGGAAGTGCTGCGCGCGCTCCATGCGTCGGGTCTGAAGATGGGCCTGATCACGAATTCCCACCGGTGTCTGGCATCCTTCCAGACTCACTTCGCCCTGGAGGGCCTTTTCTCCGTCACGGTCTCGTCGCTCGACCATGGCTACATGAAGCCCCATCCCAG